>NZ_JAFN01000001.1:300000-552500 GCF_000526155.1 Deferrisoma camini S3R1
ACCGGCATGATCGACTCCTCCTGCCGTGGGGTTCCGGAACGCCGAATAATGGGCCCGGCCGGCCGAAAGGTCAACCGCTGCGCTTCCTGCCTCCCCATCCCAGGGGGCCGGCTGCGGCCGCCACGAGGTAGGCGGCCGCAGCCAGGCCGAGCACGGCCCGCCGGCCCTGCTCGGCCGTGAGGAACCCGGCCAGGGCCGCTCCCCACACCGACGCAAACCCGTTGACCCCCCAGGCCCAGGGGACCCGCTCGGGGTCGTGGCGGGCCACGGCCGAGAGCCCGGAGGGAAACGGCCGGCCCAGGGCCCAGCCCGTCGCGGCCACCACGGCGGCCGCGGCCGCGAACCGAAGCGCGCCTCCCGTCCCCTCGACGGCCAGGCGAAGGGGGCCCAGGCCGAGCCCCAGGCCGGCGGCCGCGGCCGCGCAGGCGAGGGCGCTTTGGCGGGGAGACGCGCCGCGGCTGCGTGCCGCCCCAGCCCCGGCGGCCGCCAGGAGCCCGGCCAGGGCCAGGCCCGCCCCGGCCGTGGGATCGCCGAGCACCCGGCCCAGGGTCTCCACCAAAGCCACCTCGCAGCCCATGAACCCCACCCCGATTCCGCCGAAGTACCAGCCGGAGCGTCCGGCTCCCCGGAGCCCCTGGCGGGCCAGGGGGACGAGGATCGTCAGGCCGCCGAACACGACCGCGAGCCCGATTGCGGCGGCCTGGACCAAGGGCTCGCCCTCCACCAACCCGGCCCCGCCCATCCGCCGGGCCCCCAGCCATTCGGAAAGCCGGCCCCATCGCAGGGTACGCCCCAGGCCGGGGCGGTCGTCGGTGACCGCCCCGATGCGGAAGGGGTACCGGCTCTCGAACCCCTGCCGGTCCCCCTTCAGGATCTCCCGGGCGGCTTCGAAGAACCACGGCCGGTCGAGGCGGTGCCAGCGGTTGGCCCAGGCCGGGTCCATGCCCGGGACCCACACCAGGTCGAACCCGGCCCGGTCGCACAGGGCCCGGACGCGGCCGATGTCGCGGTCGGTGAAGCCGTCCGGGGCCGCCAAGATCTGGACCGCCCCCCACGACCGCACGAAGACCACGCACCGAGCGGGGGGCGCCCGGCCGACCCGTTCCAGGGCCGCGGCCAAGGTGGACAGCACCTGCAGGCACGTCCTGGGCGGGACCTCGGCCCCGGCCGAAACCGACAGGAGGCCCCCCTCGGTCAGCCGCCCCAGGGCAAGGGTCGTCCCCTCGACCGTGATCAGGTCCGCAGGGGGGCCGGCCCGGCGGAACGGGCCGGGCGCCGCCACGTCGATCACGTCGAACCGGTCCCGGGTTCGGGCCAGGAACCCCCGGGGATCCGCCCACACCCACCGGATCGCTCCCCCGGTTCGGGGCACGCCGGCCGGGAGCCGGACGGGTTCCACCGCGGCCACCTTTGCCGCGCCCAGCCAGAGGGCGGCCCCGGGCCGGAACCCGAGCCCTGCCTCGAGCACCAGGGCCGAGGCTCCGGGCCTCAGGCGGTAGGCCAAGGCCCAGGGCAGGCAGGCCGCGGCCGCCCATCGGCGTTCGGGAAACGGCACGGCATCCAGGAACTCGCCGCCGAGGAACGCGGCCGCGGACGGCGGCGGGTCGTCGGGGCAGGTCAGGCTGAGCCCCGGCGCGTGGCGCAGGGGCACCCGGTCCGATGCCACGACGGTCATCCGGCCCCACGCGGTCCAGCGGTCGGCCAGGGCCCGCGCGCCCTGGCCCGCCAGGGCCTGGGACACGGGCTTGTACGGAGAGATCGCAGGCTCCAGCATCCGGGCCGGCCACAGGCCGGCCGTAAGGACTCCCATCGCCACCAGCACCCCGGCCGGCCGCCGGGCCGGGGCCGCCAGGGCGGCCGCTGCGAACCCCAGGGCCATCACCCCCCGGAGCCCCGCGCCCGGAGGGGCCACGTGCACGAACCCCACCGCCAGGGCCGCCCCCAGGGCCGCGCCGGCCAGATCCCACCCGTACACGCGGCCGGCTCGGCGGCCGTGAAGCCGGTACACCAGGCCCAGCCCGAACGCGGCCAGAAAGAACGGCACGGCCAGCACCAGGTAGACGCCGGTGAGGCCGATCCACGGTTCCAGGGACCAGGGTAGCTCCAGGGGGTTGACCGGAACGGCCTCGGCCACGGCAAAGGCCGCGGGGGCGGCGAGCCCGAACCCGCAGGCCGCGCCCGGGTAGAGCCGGCCGAACCGGGGCACGGCCCGGCGCTGCACCAGCGCCAGGGTCGTGCCGGCCGCGCCGTAGCCCAGCAGGGCCAGGCTGATCACCGCGCCGGTGACCGGCGCCCACAGCTTGAGGGGAAGCAGCCGCAGGAGAAGGAGCTCGTATCCCAGCACCGCGGCCGACAGCGCCGCCACCGATGCGAGCAGGGGGAGGGGGATCCGCTGCCGCTCCATGGCGGCGCGGTCACAGCCGGCCGCCGCCGGTGAGGGGCACGAACCGCACGGGAAGGACCTCCCGGCTCGAGACCCGTCCGTCCGCGGCCTTCTCGACCACCGTGAGGGTCTGCACCCGGAACGCCCCGCCCACCGGGATCACCATTCGGCCGCCGGGTCTGAGCTGGCGGACCAGGGGCGGGGGCACGTGGTCGGCCGCGGCCGTGACCAGGATGGCGTCGAACGGCGCGTGCTCGGGCCACCCGTAGTAGCCGTCGCCCAGGCGCACCCGCACCCGGTCGTAGCCCAAACGGCGGAGCCGCCGGCGGGCCGCCTCGGCCAGGGCCGGGATGATCTCCACCGTGAACACCCGGCACCCCAGGGCCGCCAGCACGGCGGCCTGGTACCCCGACCCCGTGCCCACCTCGAGCACCCGGTCCCCCGGCCCGACCCCGGCCAGGTCGGTCATGAGGGCCACGATGTAGGGCTGGGAGATGGTCTGGCCGTACCCGATGGGCAGCGGGCGGTTCTCGTAGGCCCGGTCCTTCCACTCGGGCGGCACGAACTCGTGGCGCGGCACCCGGGCCAGGGCCTCCATCACCGCCGGGGCGAGCCGGTCCCGGCCGATCCGGGCCCGGGTGGCCGCCACGTCCGCCTCCACGGCCCGGATCATTCTCGCCCGCGCCCGGGCGTAGGGGTCGCCGGCCCGGGCGGTCCCCGCCGCGACCAGGAGCACTAAGGCGCCCCCCAGGAGGCGTCTCATGCCGCCCCCCTCCTTCGCCAGGCACATGCGTACACCACCAGGCTCACCCCCACCACCGCCAGATAGCCCACCAGAACCCACGACCGGGGCAGGGGGGCGTACACCACCTGCTCGGCCAGGCGACCGAAAAAGGTTTCAGCGGGCCGCGCCGGGCCCCCTGGATTCCTCAAGGAGTGCTCGAGGAGGGTCAGGGGGCACAGCCGGCCTCCCAGGACGATCCAGGCGGCGAACGCGAGCCCCGCCAGGTGGGCCCACCGGACCCACGGCCACCGCCACCCCGGGATCGCTCCGAGCACCAGGAACCCCACCCATCCCAGGTGGACCCAGGTCACCGCGTCGGCGAGCCATGCAGCCATCGGAGCCCTCCGCGCCCGGTTGGGAATACGCGCCGGGCCGCCGACACGAAGGAGGCCCAGGCGCCTCCGTCCAGTCTACCGTGCCGCAGCTCCCTGGGAAGCCCCATCAGGCCCCTGCGGGGCCGTATGGAGACTAGAGACTAGAAACTAGAGACTGGAGACTAGAAAAACCCCCGCGGTGATGCCAAAGAGGCGTGGCCGTGCTTGTAACGCTGGGAGATCACGGATGTTTTTTTGGCTTCCTAGCCTTCTAGCCTCCAAAGCCTTCCAGCTTCCTCTCAACGCCGTCGTAGGCGGCGGCGGATGTGGTCGCGCTGCCGGGGGGTGAGGTCGCGCCACCGCCGCAGCATGTCGAGGGTGCGGCGTCGCTCCGCCGGGGGCATCCGCATCAGGCGGTCGAGCCGACGGCGGTACTCCCGCCGTTTCTCCGGGGGTAGGCTCTGCCACCGTCGGAGCCGGCGGGCCAGGGCCCGGCGCTCCTCCGGCGACATGGCCCGGATCTTGTCGAGGTTGCGCCGGATGAAGGCCCGCTGCTCCGGGCTCAGGGCCTTCCACCTCTTGTACCGGCGACGGATGCGCTTGCGTTCCTCGGGGCTGAGGCTCTTCCACCGGCGGTAGTTCCGAAGGGCCCGGGCCTTCTGCTCCGGGGTCAGGGCGTCCCACCGGGCCTTGAGGGGGGGCTCGGCCCCTGGCGCGGGCCGGGGCCGGACCAGCACCAGTCCGCCCAGGGCCGCCAGCCGGGCCAGGGCCTCCCGCCGCCCGATCCGTTCAGTCGCCATCGGTCTCCTCCGCGTCGTCGGCCGCCTCCAGGGGCACGGCCTCGGCCTCGTCCATGGCCAGAAAGAAGTCCAGGTCCTTGAGGATCTCCTCGAGTTCCTCCGGCGTGGGCTCGGGGGAAGGGGTCGGGCTATCCGGCATCGTCCAGGGCCTCCAGGGCGTCGAGGACCTCGAGCAGGTCCAGGTTCTCGGCGAGGTCCAGGTTCTCCAGCACCTCCAGGTCCACCTCCGCGAAGTCGATCCCGGAGTCCTCGGGAAGGGCGGGTGGGGTTGGCCGCCGGAGCACCAGGAACGCCGCCCCTGCCGCGGCCACGGCACCCCCGGCCCAGGCCCAGGCCGCCCGTCGGGCCGGGATCCGACGGGTGGTCCGGGCGAACACCTCCTCGGCCAGCCCCCTGCGGGCGCGGTCCGGAACGGGTTCCGCCATCGCGGCGACCCGTCGGGAGAACGCCCGCGCCCCCTCCCACGCCTCCCGGCACCGGGGGCATTGCGCGAGATGCGCCTTCCACCCGGGATCCTCCCGGTCGCCCCACACCGCCTCGGTCAGGGCGTCCACATACTCGGGGCACGGTTGTGGTCGGCTCATCGGAACCCCTCGCTCCACTCGGCCAGTTGCTTCTGCAGGGCCTGGGTGGCCCGGAACAGGTGCGCCTTGACGGCCCCGGCGCTGATGCCTAGGGCCGCGGCTGTCTCCGCCACCGAGAGGCCGGCCAGGGCCCGCAGCCGGAACACCTCCTGCTGCCGGGCCGGCAGGGTCTTCAGCGCCCGAAGCAGGGCCCGGCGGAACGCTCCCTGCTGGGCCTCGTGCTCGGGCGAGGGGTCCGGTGCGGGCGCCTGGAGTTCGGGCGGTTCGTCCGGGTCCCCCTCGTCTTCCCGGCCGCGCCAGGGCAGCAGGAACGAGCGCACCTTGCGCCGCCGGAGCCGGTCCCGGCAGTGGTTCGTCAGGATGGGGTAGAACCACGTGGCCGGGTCCGCCTCGCCCCGGAAGGTGTGTCTGCGGCGGTACGCCTTGACCAGGGCCTCCTGCACGGCGTCCCGGGCCTCGTCCCAGTCGCCGAGGAACCCGTGGGCGAGCCGCAGGGCCTTGTCCTGCACCTCCAGGACCAATCGTTCGAACCGGGCGTCGTCCATGCGTCGTCCGTGATGCACCGGGAAGGGGCGGGCTTCCGGCCCATGCTATCCCTTGAGACGGACTTGGACCAGGAGGGGTTTACGTGTGCGGGGGTCAGAACTCAGTGGACAGCAGCCAGCCCCGGGTAGTCCGCGAGACAGCTTCAAGGTCCATCGGCGATGGGAGCATCGGCTGAGACCGAGTTGCATTCAAATTGGCCCCCTGCCCGGAGGGGCAAGGGGCCTGTCGGAGAGCCGGGCGCGGCCGTATCAGGGGCCAGAGTTCAGAAGGCGGTAAACAGGAGAACTGCAGGAGCGGTTCCCCCTGTCTTCTGTCCACCGACTCCTGATTCCTGAAAGGCAGATCCCTTGCCCCGCCCCCGGATCCGTATACGTATGGATGGCAACTTGGTATGAGTGCCGGATGCGGCGACTGTCGGAGCCACGCCCGGCGCTCCACCAGCCCCCATGCCCCGCCGAGGGTTGGGCGACAACTCGGAAGCCGCCCAACGGGCCGAAGGCCCCAAAACCAACGACCAGCGACCAACGACCGAAGTTCAGAACAGGGTGGTCTGACGGGCGGACTTGGGGGAAGGCGCGGTCGGCCCGGCCTCGGCCTCCTCGGTGGGCTCGTCCTGGTCGTTCGATGCCCGGAGCATCTGTTGCTCGATCTCCTGCATCGACGGTACCGCCGGGGGCTGGGTCTCGAAGGCTGGGGTCCGTTGGAGCTGGGTTTCCCCGCCCCGCCAGAACCCGGTCCACTGACCGGGCGCGACCCCCTCCTGATCGATCCAGGACAGGGCGCCGCCCACCCGCGCATCCAGCAGGTCGAGGTGGTGGAGAACCAGGGCCTCCAGGGTCTGGGGCTTCACCGGCGAGCCCCAGTCCGCCCGCTCGTGGTGGGCCAGCACAAGGTGCATGAGGTGGAGCCTCAGATCCTCGGGAAACCCCGGGATCTCCCGGGTGCGTCGGTCGATCTCGGCCACGCCAAGGCCGATGTGACCCACCAGCCGGCCCGCGTCCGTGTACTCGCCGCTCACGTCCTCGAACTCGTGGATCTTGGCCACGTCGTGGAGAAACGCACCGGCCACCAGCAGGTCGCGGTTCAGCCCGGCGCCGTACACCCCGGCCACCGCCCGGACCAGATCGAGCACGGTGGCCGTGTGCTCCAGGAGCCCCCCGGCGTACGCGTGATGCATGGACTTGGCGGCGCGCGACTCCTCGAACACCCTGCGGAACGCCGGGTCATCCAGATAGGCCCGGACCAGCTGCCGCAGGGCCGGGTGGCCGATCTCGGCCACGGCCGCCTCCACCCGCTTCCAGCAGGCTGCCACGGTGTCGCGGTCCAGACCGGGCCGGAGGTCGGCCATGTCCACCTGCGCCCGCTCGTCCTCGTCCAGGCGCCGGAGCCACGTGACGTGGAGCTGGGGCCGGCCCCGATGGGTCCGGAGCCGGGCGCTCACCTCCACCACGTCTCCGGGGGTGGCCGCCTTCTCGTAGAGCTCCACGTCCTGCCACACGAACCCCTCGATGGCGCCGGTGCGGTCCTCGAGGGTGAGGCGCAGGTACCGGTCGCCCCGCGAGCTCACCGCGCTCGACAGGGCTCCCAGCCGGAACAGGTCCACGAACTCCACCTCCGAGTCCCGGTGCTGGCGGAGGCTCTTCACGGTGCGGTTCTTCTGGGGCAACGGATCTCCTCCTCGGCAGGCTGCCGCCCCCCTCACACACGGCCGAGGGGCCAAGCGTAGCAGGGGAGCCGGGCCCGATGCCAGGCCCCCGCGACAGCCGGCAGCGGCAAAGAAAAAAGGAGGGCCGAAGCCCTCCTTTGGGGTGCCATGCTTTCCGGTCGGGCCGGGTCTACTTTTTCTTGGACGGGGCCTTGGCGAAGGCGCCCTTGTCCACCTTGTCGCCGTGGCAGATGGCGCAGAACTTGCCCAGCTCGCTGCCCTTGGCCACGGTGCCCCTCAGGTACTTGTAGTTGGGGTTCGAGGGGTGGGGGTTGTGGCAGCTGGTGCACCCCAGGGTGCCGTCCTTGCGGAGGAGATCGGCCGGCACCTTCACCTTCTTGGGCTTCATGCCCACGGGGTGGGTCTGGGCCAGGTGGATCGGGATGATACCCTCGTCCTCGTTGTGGCAGCCGAGGCACAGGGCGGCGTCGTCCGCGGCGTTCTTGCCGGTGGCAGGGTTCTTCTCCGCCGTATTGGGGGCCACGGCCAGGATCGCCCGGCCCTTGGCGTAGTGGATGGAGTGGCACTCCACGCAGTTCGGGTCGTGGGGACCGTAGGCCCAGGCAGCCGGAGCGGCCAGAACCACGGCGACAGCGGCGACGAGCAGCTTTCTCATGGCTTCTCCTCCTTTTGTGGGGATCGCGGCAGGCCCCATGGAAACGAACCACACGGAACACGCCCCCCAGGGCGGCCGGTACGCTACCCGATCGATTCCCGAGGTGTCAAGCGAGAAAAGGCCTCCACCGAGGCGTCCTACGAAAACGCAGGCCCGAGGCTTCGGCCGCCTCGTCCCCAAGCCGCCCGTGCGATTGCCGACCCGCGTGACCACCCAGGTCCGGCCCCCTCCCGAAATCCGGCCGCCGCCTTTCGAGCAGGTGATGGAGCGGGCCTCTCTGTTTTCCTGTGGGCTTTCATGGACTTCGACTTGTCCGTCGCTATGAAAAAAGACACGTTTTCATAAAAAAGTATCGTCTGCAATGAGGTTTTTTGTGTAATATCGCTTGACAGTTGCTGTTTGGGTGCTAGTATGTACGGCAGCATAGAGCCGATAACGGGGAGACCTCGGGGAGCGTTGGTTCAGCGTCTCCCTTTTTTTGTGGCTGCACGAAGGGCGGCAGGCCGGCCTTTGCAGTCTTTGTTTTCTTGTTTGTTTCTGTCAACGACCACCCCGCCAGGAGGCGACCAAATGGATTGGAAGGAAAACGAACGAACTGATTGGAAGGGAAAGGCAAAGCTTTGTTTGTGGGGCGCCGTGGGTGGGGCGATCGCCGTGTCGATCATCGGCTTCGGGGTCGGTGGTTGGGTAAGGGGTGCAACCGCGGAGAAGATGGCCAGGGACATGGCCGACACCGCTGTTGCCGACAGCCTGGCGCCCATCTGCGTCGCCCAGTTCCTCCAGGACCCGGACAAGGACGAGCGCCTCGAGGACATGAAGAAGTTGGAGCTGTGGGGAAGGGCCGAGTTCGTGAAGAATCAGGGGTGGGCCACCATGCCCGGTTCGGACGAGTCGTCCTACACCGTCGCGGACAAGTGCGCGAGGCTGCTCGCTCAGCTCTGAGATCCTCCCCCCTTCCGCCAGCGCGGCCTCGCAGACGGGCGGCGGAGGTTCCCGGGCGAAAGAGAGGGCCCCGAAAGGGGCCCTCGTTGTGCCTGGAGTGTCTGCTGCACAGCGATCACGCCCCTTCGAGCTCGTCCCAGGTGGTGTGAACGGTGAAGTCCGTGGCCCCGTCTCCATCTTTGTCCACGAGCAGGTCCACGAGCTTCCTACGCCCCCAGGTCGTCCAGTAGGGGCGGGAAGCCCACGAGCCGCTGGTGCTCCTCGTCCCAGAGCTTGAGCCGGGGAGTGCGGAGGCTGTCGCGGAGGGTCAGGGGTTTCTTGGAGCGCAGTTCCGGCACGGCCTCGTAGCAGGCCTTCAGGCGGTAGTTGGGGATGCGGGGCCGCAGGTGGTGGATGAAGTGGTAGCCGATGTTCCCGGAGAACCATCGGAGCACGGGCGGCAGGTCGTAGAACGAGCTCCCGTCGAACGCGGCCCGCAGGGGGTTCCAGTCGCGCCGCCGGGCCCAGTACACGCCCTCGAACTGGTGCTGCACGTAGAACAGCCACACCCCGCCCACCCCGGCGAGCCAAAGCACCGGCACCTGGATGAGCAGGTAGGTCCGAAGCCCGATCGTGGCCGCGGCCGCGGCCGCGATGCCGGCGATGAGGGCGTTGGTGATCCACACGCTGCGCCGGGCCCTGCGGCTCACGGCCCGGCTCGGCCAGCGCTGACGGACCAGGAAGTGGAACAGCGGTCCCACCCCGAACAGGATCAGGGGGTTGCGGTAGAGCCGGTACCGGAGCCGCGCGGCCCGGGGGGCGCTCCGATACTCCTCAAGGGTCAAGGTGGTGATGTCGCCCACGCCCCGGGCGTCGAGGTTGGCGTAGGTGCCGTGGTGCTTGAGGTGGGTGAACCGCCAGTCCTCCAGCGGGGTGAACGCCAGGGCGCCGCACACGTAGCCCAGCACCGTGTTGGCCGCCTTGGAGCCGAAGAACGAGTCGTGCGCGCAGTCGTGGAACAGGATGAACAGCCGCACCAGGAGCCCGGCCGTCGGCACGGCCAGCAGCAGGGTCACGACATAGGAGTAGCCCCCCTGGACGGAGCGGATCATCAGAGCCCACAGGGCCAGGTAGGGGATCAAGGTGTTGGCCACCTGCCACGTCGCGACCCAGGGGTCGGGCCGCTCGAACCGCTTGAGGGCGCGGTACCAGGGGGGCCACCGAAACGGGCCCGTGGAAGAAGGGGGCAGGGGCGTGGCTTGGTTCCGACCGCTCATGCCGCATGCTCCTTCTTGCGTCCCAACGTGCCAGCCGTCCACTTCGATAGCGCCGGGCCGGAGCGTTGTCAACGGGAAGGCGCCGGGGGAGATCCTTTCCCCCTTGCTACCGGCCGGGGGTTTGGTTATCGTCAAACTTCGTTTACCATGATCCGATCCTTCGGACCCTGATCCCTGCCCCCGAACAGGAGGAACCCCGCCATGGCAAAGCTGTTGTGGACCCCGTCTCCCGAGCGGATCGAGCAGGCCAACCTCACCCGGTTCATGCGGTGGGTGAACGAGCAGCACGGGCTGGACTGCAAGACCTACGACGACCTGTACGCGTGGTCCGTCCGCGATATCCCGGCGTTTTGGGAGAGCGTGTGGAAGTTCGTGGGCATCCGCCACTCCACCCCCTACGAGGCCGTGCTCGAAAACCCGGTGATGCCCGGGGCCAAGTGGTTCCGGGGCGCCCGGCTCAACTTCGCCGAGAACCTGCTGCGCCACCGGGACGACCGGCCCGCCCTGGTGTTCGTGCGCGAGGGGGGCGAGGAGCACTCCCGCGTCACCTACGCCGAGCTGTACGGGATGGTGGCCCGCATGGCCCGGTTCCTGAGGGAGGCCGGGGTGCGGGAGGGGGACCGGGTGGCCGGGTTCATGCCGAACCGGATCGAGACCGTGGTGGCCATGCTGGCGGCCACCAGCATGGGCGCGATCTGGTCCTCGTGCAGCCCGGACTTCGGGTTCAAGGGAGTGATGGACCGGTTCGGCCAGATCGAGCCCAAGGTGCTGGTGACCTGCGACGGGTACTTCTACAACGGCAAGGCCTTCGACTCCCTGGCCCGGGTGGCCGAGGTGGCCCGGGAGATCCCGGCGGTGGAGAGGATCGTGGTGGTGCCGTTCGTGTCCGACAGTCCCGACCTCTCGGTTCTGGGCGGCAAGGGGGTGCTGTGGGCCGACGCGCTCGCCAACGACGCCGCCGACGTGGAGTTCGCCCAGCTTCCGTTCGACCACCCCCTCTACATCATGTACTCCTCGGGCACCACGGGCGTGCCCAAGTGCATCGTGCACGGCGCGGGCGGCACCCTGCTCCAGCACGCCAAGGAGCATATCCTCCACACCGATCTCAAGCCCGGAGACGCCATCTTCTACTTCACCACCTGCGGGTGGATGATGTGGAACTGGTTGGTGAGCGCCCTGTTCGTGGGGGCCAAGGTCGTGCTCTACGACGGCAGCCCGGCCCACCCCGACATGAACGTGTTGTGGAAGATGGCCGAGGAGCAGGGGCTCTCGGTGTTCGGCACCAGCGCCAAGTACATCAGCCTGTGTCAGAAGTCCGACGTGCACCCGGGCCGGGATTTCGACCTGTCCGCCCTGCGCACGGTGTGCTCCACGGGCTCGCCCCTGTCCGAGGACGGGTTCGAGTGGGTGTACGACGAGGTCAAGAAGGACCTCCAGCTCGCCTCGATCAGCGGCGGCACCGACATCATCTCGTGCTTCATGCTGGGCTCCCCCATCGACCCGGTGTACGCGGGCGAGATCCAGAAGCGGGGCCTGGGCATGAAGGTGGAGGCCTGGACCGACGAGGGCAAGCCGGTGGTGGGCGAGAAGGCCGAGCTGGTGTGCACGGCGCCGTTCCCCTCGATGCCGATCTACTTCTGGAACGACCCGGGCAACGAGAAGTACCTGGACGCCTACTTCCGGTACTTCCCCGGGGTGTGGCGCCACGGCGACTACATCGAGATCACGCCCCGGGGCGGGGTGATCGTGTACGGCCGCTCCGACGCCACCCTGAACCCGGGCGGGGTCCGGATCGGCACCGCCGAGATCTACCGCCAGGTGGAGGCCCTAGACGAGGTGGTGGACTCCCTGGTCATCGGCCAGAACTGGGAGGACGACGTCCGGGTGATCCTGTTCGTGGTGCTCCGGCCCGGGCTCACCCTGGACGAGGCCCTGGTCAAGAAGATCAAGACCCAGATCCGCACCAACTGCACCCCGCGCCACGTGCCGGCCAAGGTGATCCAGGTGCCCGACATCCCCCGGACCCTGAACGGCAAGAAGGTGGAGATCGCGGTCACCAAGATCGTGCACGGCGAGGAGGTGAAGAACCGCGACGCCCTGGCCAACCCCGAGGCCCTGGACTACTTCAAGGACCTGCCGGAGCTGCGCACGTGAGCGGGGAAGGCCCCTGCGGGGCCGGCTAGAGACTAGAAACTGGAAACTAGTTCTGCTTTGTCAGATTTTCATAACGCTTGGCTTTGATTGGCTTTTCTGGTGTGCGATGCCATCGCGGATGCCCTTCGCCGGTGACGTCGGGCCATCTGCGCCAAGGCGTCTTCCAGTGTCGCGTTCGCGCGCGGCAGCAAAACGCTGAGCACTTCCCGCACGTCGCGCGCGCTCAACAAGGGGAACGCACCACGATGCTTTCGGCGTGCCTCCAACAAGAACAACAACGCCATCAGCACCATCGCCATGTGGTGATGCCACCCCTGCCACAACCGCACCTGATACTCGGCCATGCCCACTTCGCTCTTGGCCTCCTGCAGGCTTCGCTCCACCCAATAGCGCTGCCCCTGCATGTACGCCAATCGCCGCACCGACGTCTGCTCCGGCGCGTTGCTCAGCGTGTACTTGATCTCCCCCGGGTTGCGCACCGAGCGCCGCACAATCAGGTGCCAGCAGTGGGCCTTGGACTCCCGCCCGTCCCACACCCACACTCTGCGGTGAAGCACCTCCACCCACAGTGGGCCCTTCGTGGAGTCCCGATACGACAAACGCCGCCAGGCCTCCCCCGGTTGGTTGCGCACCCACGCATCCACCCGGATCGGTTCCGGCCCCTGCGCCCGAGGCCGTTGGGGCGCTCTCCCACGCGCACTGCGCCGCGGGGGTACCTGGGGCCGAGGATCCTCCAGGTAGATCCGCTGGGACGCCTTCACATCCACCACGAACACTTCCCCGTCGGCGTCCAACCCCCGCAGGAACTTCGGGTCGGCCCCGTAGAACGAATCTGCCCCCACCCAGGCGAACTCCACCCCCAGGCGCCGGGCGTGCCGAACCATCTCCAAGGCCAGTTCCGGTTTGGTGCGATACCCCCGCTCGGCTTCCGGAACCTTCGCCCGCTTGCACCGGGCCGAATCCTCGGCCCACGCCTTCGGCAGGTACAGCCGTGCATCGGTGAGCGTCACCTCCCCGTCGCGGGCCAGGGCGGCAAACACGCCCACCTGGCAGTTCTCCACCTTGCCCAGGCGCCCACACCACTGGCGCGCAACGCCAACCGATCGGTCGCCCTTCTTGGGGAACCCACTTTCGTCCACGATCAGACACGTGTTGGGGGAGCCTCCCAACAACCGGTCGGCGTCACGGGCCACATGGTCGATCACCTCGCGGTGATCCCACGGGGAGTACGACACAAAATGCTGCAGGCGTTGGTCGTCGGCGTCCGGAACGACTTCTGCGATGCGCTCCATGTTTCGCTTCCGGGCTTGCGCCAAGCCGGCAAAATACGCCTCGGCGGCCTTCACGCACGAGCGGGTACGAGAGGTGAAATGCGATCGGTAGCGTGCTGTGAACCGATCCAGGTCGTGCTCCAACTCCGCGAGGGGGTGAGGGGAGCTGGCTAGATTAGAAGAATTATTACCTAGTCAGTTCCGATTTAGTAATCATTCTAATCCTCCTTTTATTTCAAAGTGTTACGATGAATCCCAGAGCTACTATACTTCCGGACCCGCTCTTTGCCAAGGCCTCGGCGAATCTGACAAAGTAGAACTAGCTTTCTAGCTTTTTCCAGCGGGCCGAAGGCCCTGACCGATGACCGACGACCGAAGTTACCCCTGGGTGCCCGTGGTCGCGGCCGTCCTTCGCCGGGGCGACGGGCACGTACTTCTGGCCCGCCGCCCCTCGGGCGCCCACCAGGGGCTCTGGGAATTCCCGGGAGGCAAGGTGGAGCCCGGGGAGGCGCCCGAGGCGGCCTTGGCCCGGGAGCTCCACGAGGAGCTGGGGATCAAGGTCGAGGTGGGCGAGGCTCTGCTCACGGTGAAGCACCGCTACCCCCACATCGCCGTCCGCATGACCGCCTACGCCTGCCGCCTGGTCTCGGGGGAGCCCCGGGGTCTCCACGGCCAGCAGGTGCTTTGGGCCCGCCCGGACGAGCTCCTTTCGTTCCCCATGCCCGAGGCGGACGTGCCCATCGCCCGGAGGGTGCAACGGGACCGGGGGTAATGCCACGTTGCGCTGAAGGCCCTCGGACCCCTGAACCGATGGGGCCTGCCGGAGAGCCGGGCGCAGCCCCTTATACCAAGTTGCGTTCAAAGCAAGATCCATCCGGGGGGGCGGGGCAAGGGGCCTGGTTCCGGCCGTGCGTGAGTGCAGCATCCGACTTACGCCGCACCCGGCACTCAGCCCTATGCTCCTTGGGCGCTGGAAAAACGAACGTTGACAAGGCATGTTCGGGCTTGTCGCGAGGCAAACATCGGCTGAGTGCCGGGTGCAGCGACTGTAGGAGCCACGCCCGGCGCTCCACCAGGCCCCTTGCCCCGCCGGTTCAGGGGTCTGATGGCTTTGACCGCAACTCGGTATGAGTCGGGGGCTCCTGGACGTTGCGGCCGCTTTCCGGTACAAATCTCCATTGGTCTCCCACCCCCCCCACCCCGGCCGGATCCCCATGGACCTTTGGAGCACCACCGTTCTCGGAAACACCGTCAAAGACTACCTGGTCTCCGCCGGCCTGGTGATCGCAGCGGTCGTGGTGGGCCGCGTGGGCCGGTTCGTGCTCGAGCGCTACTTTGGCCGGTGGGCCGAGAAGAGCCGCACCCGGCTCGACGACCTGCTGGTGGGCCGGGTGCTCGCGCCGGCCGTGCACCTGGCGCTCCTGGGGGGGCTGTGGCTGGCCAAGTCGAACCTGGCCGTGGCCGAGCCGTTCTCCGGATGGATCGACCGGGGCCTGCTGGTGGTGGCCCTGGTGCTCTTCTTCGCGATCGCGATCCGGTTCGTGCAGGGCCTGGTGGAGCTGGGGGGGCGGGCCTACGTGGAACGGCTCGAGGCCCAGGCCGTGGACGACCTGGAGGAACGGCGTCGCACCGTGGTCCGGGTGGAGAAGCAAGTCCGCGAGATCTCCACCATGGTCCTGTGGATCCTGGGTCTGCTCACGGTGCTCTCGAATCTGGGGGTGGACCTGAAGGCGATCTGGGCCAGCCTAGGCATCGGCGGCATCGCGCTGGTGGTGGCGGTCAAGGAGCCCCTGGCGAACCTGGTGGGGCGGCTGTACATCTATGGGACCGGCATCTTCGACGAGGGCCACTTCATCGCCTTCGGCCCGTGGTCGGGCACGGTGACGAAGATCGGGCTGTTCCGGACCTACCTGGAGCTCTTCTCCGACATGACCACCGTGTCCCTTCCCAACGCCGACTTCGTCAAGGGCGCGGTCAAGAACTACTTCGGCCGGACCAAGTTCATGTACAAGTGGGACCTGGACGTGCCCTACGACGTGGATCCGGAACGCCTCCAGGACCTGGTGGAGCGGCTGCGGGCCCACGTGCTGGGGCTGCCCGAGGTGAACCCCCAGATGTGCTGGATCTACCTGGATCGCCTGGACCGGTACTCCAAGGTGATCCGGGTGTGGTTCCAGGCCCACCTGCCCGACTGGGCCGCCTCGCTCCGGTACGGCAACCAGGTGCTCCACGGCATCCAGCGGGTGTTCGCCGAGGCCGGGGTGGAGTTCGCGTTTCCCACCCAGACGGTGTATCTGGCCACCGAGGAAAGGAGGGGCGCCGATGGGACGCGGGGTTCTGCTGGCGTGGGCGGTGTGGGTGTGGATGGCGGTCCCGGCTTGGGGCCAACCCCTGCGGGGTCTTGAACCGCCCGGCGTGACCGCGGCCGAGGTTCCCGCTGCGCTGGCCCGACGGGGCCTCACGGAGGAGGCGTTGGCCCGGGCCGTGCGCGAGGAGATGGAGGCCGCCGGCATCCGGACCGGCACGGGTGCCGGGCCCGGGCTGGTGGCGCGGGTGTGGGCCACGGAGCTCAGGGGCGCAGGCATGTTCGCGTGCGCGGTGGAGCTGGCCCTGGAGGAGGAGGTGGGGTTGGCCCGGGGCGGCGCGTCGCGGGCCGCGACCTGGCGGCGCACGGCGGTGCTCGCCCAGATGAGCGGCCGGGCCCCCGACGCCGTGCTCCGGACGGTCCGGGACCTGGCCCGGGCCTTCGCCAACGAGTACCGGGCCGCAAACCCGGAAAGGTGAACCGGAGCCGCACGCGGCTCTCCGGCAGACCCCATGCCCGCCGGACCTTTGCCGGCGGCGGGGCATGGGTTTCAGGGGCCAGAATTCAGGGGACAGGAGCCAGAAGAAGGGCAAAGACACTGTGGCCAAAGCGGTGTCGTGGGACCACGACCCGTCCACTGACATCTGTCCTCTGACGCCTGCTCCTCATGCCCCCGAGCTTTGGCGCGGTCCGAGGGCCGCCTGGCCGCCCTGCTGCCCAGCCGCCCAGCGGGCCGAAGGCCCCAGACCGACGACCGTTGACCGTAGACCGACGACCGAAGTTACTGGAAGGGACCATGAGTGCAGCGTACGACGCCATCGTGATCGGGGGAGGGCCGGGCGGGCTGACCGCCGGCATGTACCTGGCCCGGGCGGGCCGCAAGACCCTGCTGTTGGAGCAAGCGCTCCTGGGGGGCCAGATCGCCCAGACCTCCCACGTGGAGAACTACCCGGGGTTTCCCGACGGCCTGAGCGGCCGGGACCTGATCGACCGCATGGAGCAGCAGGCCCGGAAGTTCGGGCTGGAGATCCAGTTCGGCCGGGTCGAGGCGCTTCGGGTGGACCGCGACGGGGCCAAGGAGGTGGTGGTGTCCGGGTTCCCGTTCCAGGCCCGGGTCGTGGTGGTGGCCACCGGGCTGGTCCAGCGCCTGGGCATCCCGGGCGAGGAGGAGTACCTGGGCCGGGGCGTGTCCTACTGCGCCACCTGCGACGGCGCCCTGTACCGGGGCCGGCCCGTGGCCCTGGTGGGCGCGAGCGACTGGGCCATGGAGGAGGCCCATTTCCTGAGCCGGTTCGCAGAGCCCCTGTACCTGGTGATCCCCGGCGCCGAGCTGAAGCCCACCAGCGACCTGCGTCGGGAGCTGCTGGCGCACCCCCACGTGGAGGTGGTGACCCGGGCCCGGCCCGTGGAGGTGCTGGCCGACGAGCAAGGGGTCACGGGCCTTCGGATCGAGGATCGCTCGAGCGGCCGGATGCGCGACCTCGCGGTGGACGGGGTGTTCATCTTCTCGGGCCGCAAGCGGCCGGGCACGGACTTCCTGCAGGGGGTGGTGGACCTGGACGACCAGGGTTACGTGGTGGTGGGGGAGGACTGCGAGACCAGCGTGCCCGGGGTGTACGCGGTGGGCGACGTGCGGCGCCGCCGGTTCCACCAGGTGGCCACGGCCGTGGGGGACGGGGCGGTGGCCGGCATGGACGCCCTGCGGCATCTGAAGGGGGAGCCTGGGTGAGGATCGCGGTCCTGGCGGACCTCCACGGCGACCTCGGGGCCCTCGATGCGATCCTGGACGATGCGGCCCGCCGGGGCGCCGAGGCCGTGTTCCTGCTGGGCGACGCCCTGGGCGGCCCCGACGACGCGGCCCTCGTCGCCCGCCTGGGCGAGGCCGGTGTGGTGGCCGTGCGGGGAGAGGCCGACGAGCCCTTGGCCGACGCCCCGGCCGAGGTCCGTTCCTACGCGGAGAAACTTCCGGCGTGGATCCAGGTACAAGACGGGGACACGCGCCTGGCGTTCTGCCACGCCGACCCCCGGAGCCCTGCCTGGCAACCCCTGGACGGGGCGACGCCGGAGGAGCAGCTGCAGGCGGCGTTCGAGGTTGTGGAGGCCGACGTGCTCCTGGTGGGGCACACCCACGAACCCCTGGCCCGCCGGATCGGGGACCGGGCGCTTCTGAACCCGGGCCGTGCGGGGGGCGGGGATGCGGCCCGATATCTGTTGGTGGACACCGAAGGGGGCCTGACGGCGGCCCATGTACGCGTTGGGGTGGGGAGGGACGCGCGCAGAGCTTGAAACGGAAGGGACGTTGTGGTTAGAATCCGCCTTCCGGCGTTCGCCGGAGACGACGGTGAGCGGAAGCGTCGGGACGTGGCGCAGTCTGGTAGCGCGTCTGCTTCGGGAGCAGAAGGTCGCTGGTTCGAATCCAGTCGTCCCGACCATTCTTCCCTCGCCGATTCTTGTTTCGGGACCCGAGGCCAGGGGCGACGGCGGACGTTCCCTCCCGTGAGGAACCGCGCCGGATGAGAACGCTCCTGGCCGTCGTGTGTCTGGCTGTCGCCTGCTGGTCGCCCGCCCGGGCCGGGCCGGTGTCGTACCGCCTGGTGGAGCCCTCCGATCCGGCCCACGACCTGCTGCCCAAGACCTGCCGGGTGTGCCACAAGGACGAGAACTTCCGGTTCTTCGTGGTGGTGTCGCCCGACGACGAGGGGTTGGAGGCGGCGCGCTCCCGGCTGGAGGCCGGCGCCCCCGCCGCCGTGGCCGAGCGGCCCAAGAACCCCCACACCGGTATCGCCTGCCTGTTCTGCCACCTCCAGGACCCCAACCAAACCCCGCCCGAGGCCATGACCTTCCGCACGCTGGACGGCGGCGCGGTGGGCCGCGGCGAGGTTGCGTCGGCCTGCGGCCTGTGCCACCCGGAGGCTGCCGTGCGCCACCCCACCGTGCTGGCCGAGGCCGCGGACGCGACGGCGGACTTCGAATCCGCCGGCCTGCCCTTGGTGGACGGGGAGGCCACCTGCGCCACCTGCCACGACATGCACGAACAGGACGTGGGGCCGGCCGTGGTGCGGAAGGCCTACCTCGTCTTCGCCGCCAAGAGCCGGGCGAGCTTCGTCCACGGCAACCGGGCCGGCTGCCGGGCCTGCCACCCGGGCGAGCCCGAGCCCGAAACGGAGGTGGTGTTCCTGGACCCCGACGCCACGGCCCGGTGCGTGCGGTGCCACACCGGCGGCCACGAGGAGATCCACCCCGTGGGGGTGGCGTCGTCCGAGCGCACCTTTCCCATGGACTTCCAGGACTTCCCGCTGGACGACAAGGGGCGGCTGACCTGCTCCACGTGCCACGACGAAGTGTGCGGCGGGGACATCGACCCCAAGAACCCCCGGTTCCTCCGGGGCGGCCCCTACGTGACCCCCACCGACTTCTGCTACCGGTGCCATCCCCGGGCCGGGGAGGGGGCCCTGAACCCCCACGACCAGGTCACCGACGACGGCCGGCTGGTGAGCACGAGCTGCGTGTTCTGCCACCGCCGCCGCCCCGGCGAGGAGGGGCCGGGAACCCTCGAGTTCCTGCACTCGCCGGTGGAGCTGTGCATGGGGTGCCACGACCCCGGCTCCCACCCCACCGTCAACCACCTGGTGGAGATGCCCGAGCCCATGCTCAAGAAGCTGCGGGCGTACGAGGAGCGTCACCGGGTGCGGCTGCCCCTCCATGAGGACCAGGTGGTGTGCACCACCTGCCACAATCCCCACGAGAAGGGGGCGGTGAAGGGCGAGGCCGCCCTGGGGGCCGGGGAGGAGAAGGGGTGGCGGGTGCCCAGCTTCGCCGAGCTGTGTACCCCGTGCCACGCACGGTACGACTGAAAGAGGCTAGGCGGCTAGGCGGCTAGGCGGCTGGGCGGCTGGGCGGGGACACCTGCGAGGGTAAGCCCCCCGGGGCTGGGGCCTGCGGGAGCGGCGTGCCCGCCGCGATCCGGGCCGGAGGCCCGCCAGGAGAGGTGTCGCGGCCTGGAGGCCGCTCCCACAGGCTGGCCCGGACGGTGACGCTGGAATCCCGAAGATTTTCAGCCGCCTCGCTGCCAAGCCGCCCAGCCGTCTCGAGAGGAGAGATCCTTACATGTGGGAACTGTTCCAAAAAGGCGGACCGACCATGTGGGTGCTCGTCGCCCTGTCGGTGGCGGGGCTCGCCGTGATCGTGGAGCGGCTGCTCGTGCTGTACCGGGCCCGGACCGACACCGAGGCGTTCACGGCGCGGATCGCGGCGGCGCTGGAGGCGCAGCGGTACGAGGAGGCCCTCGAGATGGCCCGGCGGGGCACGGGGGCCATGGCCCGGATCCTGGCCGCGGGCCTCGAGCGGATCCGGCGGGGCCGGACCGAGGTGGAGAAGGCGATCGAGGCCCGGGGGAACCTGGAGGTGTCCAAGCTGGAGCGGGGGCTGGTGTTCCTTCAGGCCGTGGCCAAGACGGCTCCGCTGGTGGGGTTCTTCGGAACGGTCTCCGGCATGATCAAGGCGTTCGAGGCCATGGGCCGGGCCGGGCTGGGCAACCCCGCCAACGTGGCCCTGGGCATCTCCGAGGCCCTGATCACCACGGCCGCCGGCCTGGCGGTGGCGATCCCGGCCTTCTTCTGTCACGCCCTGTTCGTGGGCAAGGTGAACCGGTTCGTGATGGAGCTGGAGGAAGGGTCGATCCGGTTCCTCGAGGCGCTGGAGGAGGCCGAGGAGCGGCAGGCCAAGAGCCTGGCCCGCTACGAGATCGGAGGGGAGTACCTTGAGATTTAAGCGCCGTCTCCCCCCGGACGACGAGGGCGTCCCCATGGCCTCCATGGCCGACATCGCGTTCCTGCTGATCATCTTCTTCATGCTGACCACGGTGTTCAGCGTGGACCGGGGGCTCCTCATCGAGCTGCCCGAGACCGAGGTGGGGGAGCCGGTGGAGGTGCGGGAGATGGTGATCACGATCCCGGCCGAGGGGCCGGTGCACCTGGACGGCGAGCCGGTGGAGCTCCAGGACCTGGGGCCGCGGGTCAAGGAGGCCCGCCGCCGGAACCCCCGACGACCCGTGGTGGTCCGGAGCGACCGGCGGGTACCCTACGGCCGGGTGGCGGACGTGATGGACGAGCTGATCCAGGCCGGCGTCACCGACGTGGCGCTGCCCACGGTGCCCGAGAAGGGGGACGGTGGGTGAGGCACGGGTCGGGCGCCGATCCCCGGGACGCCCGGCTGCACCGGTTCGGGATCGCCCTGGGGCTGGTGCTGGCGCTGGGGGTGCACGCCCTGCTGCTGTGGGGGCCCGATGTGTCGTACCGGCCCGTGCTCGAGAGGGCTCGGATCCGCCGGGTCATGCGGGTCCGGCCCTACGTGCCGCCTCCGCCCCGGCCCGAGCCCCCGCCCAGGCCGGGCACGGGGGCGGCCAAGCCCGCACCGGCCCCGCGGCCCGCGCCGACGCCGGCGCGGGCCGCCCCGGCGCCCGCGGCGTCCCTGCCGGCGCCCGCCCCTGGGCCGCCGGCAGGGGTGCAGCCCCGGCCGGGCCTTCCCGAGCCCCAGGTCCGACGGCCCGGGGCTCCGGTGGCCGAGAGCCGGGCCGAGCCCCGGCCCCCGGCTCCGCCGCGGCCGGCGCAGGTGGCGCCCGAGCCCCAGCCGGACGAGTGGTCCGCCGTGCTGGCCGAGCTGGAGGCCCGGCGCAGGGCCCTGGGCGCGGACCAGGGGGCGGCATCCGGGGAGCAGGAGGCCGTGGGAGCGGGCCCGGGCGGTGCCGGGGCCGGCCCGGGGGAGGAGGGATACCTGGATCCCCGCATCCGGGTCACCGTGGTCTCGTATCCGCCCACCTCCATCGAGGAGCTTCACCCCCCCATCTCGTACCCGGACCTGCGGTTCCACCGCCGGGAGCTGCAGAAGGGGATCTGCCGGGTGTGGTACCGGGTGTGGACCGACCGGACGGGACGGATCGTGAAGACCCAGCTCAAGGCGCCGGCCAGCCGGGAGGAACAGGAACTCTATGCCCCGTTCGTGGACGCGGTGGTGAAGAGTGTGGAGTCGTGGCCGTTCGAACGCCGTGAGGCGGAGATCCATGTGGACGTTCTGTTCGAGATCGAGTAGGGCGTGGCGGCTTGGGGGCCTGGTGGGGATCGCGCTGGCGGCGTGGGCCGTGGCCGCGGTCGCCGCAGGGCCCGACCCGTGCCTCGAGTGCCACGGCGTGCCCGGGTTCGGCACGGCCGGCCGGCCCCGGTGGGTCCTTCCCGAGGCCTACCGGGCCGGGGTCCACGGCCGCCTGGCCTGCGGCGACTGCCACAAGGGGGCCGAGGTGTTCCCCCACCCGGAGCCCAAGGTGCGCTGTGACCTGCCGTGTCACGTGCCCGACGCGAGCCACGCCGAGCTGGCGGCCTCCGAGGCCTCGGGTGCCCACGCACGGATCGCCGATCCCCCCTGCCTGGCGTGCCACGGCGGGGCGGCCAGGCCCGAGAACCCGGACGATCCCTGCCTGGGGTGCCATGCAGAGGTGGAGGCCCCGGTGGTCAGATACCCCGACACGCCGGGCGCCTTCGGCGCCCGGGCCCACCGGGAGGCCGGGTCCCGGGCGCCGGGGTGCACGGACTGCCACGGGGTGCACGGGGTGGCCGCCGGCGAGGAGGCCCGGGCCGCCTGTGCCGCGGCGGCCTGCCACCCCGGCGCGCCCCCCGGGTTCTCGGCCCTGTTCGACCACCGCCGCGACCCGGCGGCGCCGGTGTGGGGAGGGGCGCGGCCCGCCCTGGCGTGGGCGGGGCTGGCCGTGGGTCTGGTGCTCGTCCTGCACGCCCTGGGAGGGAGAAGGCCGTGACCCCCCGCCCCCGCACCGTGGAGGTTCTCGACCCGGTGGACCGGTGGCTCCACCTGGGCGCCATCGCCGGCATGGCCGGGGCGCTGGCCACCGGCCCCGCCCTGGAGACCCCGGCCTTGGCGAAGATGCTCGGGCCCCTGGACCCCAGTTTGGTCCACGGCGCCTCGGCCGCGGTGCTGGTGCTCGTGGCCGCCCTCCATGGGGTGCGGGTGTGCCTGGGGTGGCTCGAGGGAAGAAACCCCTGGGGGCTGCTGCCCCGGCCGGGGGACCTGGCGAGCCTGCTCCGGGCGCTCGCTCCGTTCGGGCCGCCGGAGCGGCGGGGCCGGTACTCCCACCGGGAGCGGTTGGCGTACCTGGGGTTCGCGGTGGTCGTGCCGGCGTTGCTGGTGACCGGCTGGGCCGAGGCCCACCCGACCTGGGCGGTCCGGTGGCTCGGCCCCGGCGGGCTGGTGGCGGCGGCGCGGGTCCACTCCGCCCTGGGGCTGGCCGCTCTCATCCCCCTGGGGTGGCACCTGTTCTTCGCGCTGCTGGCCCCGGAGAAGCTCCCCTGGAACCCCGCGTGGTTGACCGGCCGGGTACCCCTGACGCTTGCCGAACGGGCGTGGCCGGCCTGGGTCGAGGAGGCCGAAGCTCCGGAAGCCGTCGCAGAGGCGGCACCTCCCTCGGTGGAGGACCTCCTCGAGGCCGGAAACGCCGCGGCCCGGGCCCAGGACTGGGACGCGGCCGTGGCCGCCTACCGGGAGGCCCTGAGCCTGTACCCGGGGTACTCCCAGGCCCTGTTCAACCTGGGCCTCGTGTGCTGGAAGGCCGGCCGCAAGGAGGAGTGCCGCGGGGCCCTGGGGCGGTTCCTGGAGCAGGACCCGTTCAGCCCGGTGGCGCCGCGGGCCCGGGAGATCCTGGCCCGGCTGGAGGACGACCGTGGCTAGCGGGTGGGTCCGACGGCTCGGTTCGGTGGTGGCCGTGGGGCTCCTGGCCGCCGCGGGGTGGGGATACGCGCGGCTTCCCGGGTCGGCCGGGCCGGCGGGGCCGCCTCCGAGGGCCGAGGTGCCGCGGCCCGAGCCGTTCCACGCGTACGACCGCGGCCGCCTGGCGGAGCCCGGTGGGTACTGCACCTCCTGCCACCCGGCCGCCGCCCATCTGCGGGATCCGGTCCTTCGCGCGTTCCGGAACCTGCACTGGGTGGGGCTGGACTGCGGGGTCTGCCACCTGGCCGGGCCCCGGCTCACGGTGCGGCGGTTCCCGGACCGGGGAAACCGGCTGTTTGCCGCACGAAGGACCCCGGAGGGGTGGCAGGCCGTGGACCGGCCGGGCGCGGGCGCCCGGTTCCGAGCCCAGGGGCTCGCCTGCCGGCAGTGCCACCGCAGGGGCAGCCCGTGGCTGAACGGGCCCGGGCTGTTCGACGCCTACCGTCGCCGGCTCCTGGAGGACCTCGCGGTGCTGCGGCGGCTGGAGGGGGTGCGGTGAGGGGCTCCGGAGGGGTGGGCAACGGTACGGGGGGATGGGGCGGGGCCGCGGTCCTGGTCCTCCTCCTGTGGGCCTGGGGGGCGTGGGCCGGGGGCCCCCGGCCGTTTCGGGTGCCCCTGCCCGCCATGAACCAGCCCCGGTCGTTCGCGGTGGACCGCGACGGGAGGGTGTGGTGGGTGGAGGACCTGTCGGGCCGGGTTCTGCGCGGCCGGCCGGGGGGGCGGGCGGCCGAGGTGCCGGGGGTGCCCCGGCCGGCCGCGGTGGCCGCGGCGCCGGAGGGCGCCGTGCTGGTCCTCCATTCCGGCGCCGGGGGGTTCCGGCTCGCCCTGTGGGCCGGGGGGGAGCGCCGGAGCGTTCCCCTGATCGCGGAGCCGCCCCTCGGCGATCCGGCGGGCATGGCCGCCCGGGACGGGATCGTCTGGGTGGTGGACCGTCGCCCCAGGCGGGTGGTGCTGTTCGCCTACGACGGCTCGGCCCTGGCGTGGACCGACCTGTCCGAGCGGGCCCGGGCCCCGTTCTCGGTGGCCCTGGGGCCGGCAGGCGAAGGATACGTGACCGACCCGGCCGGGCCGGCCGTGCTGGCGTTCAACCCGTCGGGCGCGTATCTGGGCACCCTCGACGTCGGCGGCACGGGCCTGACCCGCCCCACCGGCGTGACGGTGGACGGGAAGGGCCGGGTCTGGGTGTCGGACGGGGTGACGGGCGTGCTGGTGCTTCTGGACCCGGCGAGGGGCGGCACGACGGTGCGGGCGAACGGACGGGCGATCCGCTTCGCCGATCCGTTGCGCCTGCGGTGGCGGAAAAGAGTCTGGGTGCTCGACGCAGCACCGGGCCGGATGTGGACCGTGGAGGAACCGCCGTGAGCCGAAAATGGGAGTACGGGCAGATCTTCGTGCCCAACCCCGAGCCGTTCGGGGGGTTGCCCAAGGAGGCCCTCGACCTGGGTCGGGTCAAGCGGGCCGGGGAGGAGGGGTGGGAGCTGGTGACCACCATCCCCTACACCACCCCCCAGGGGGAGGTCCGCGGGGCCTTCTTCATCTTCAAGCGGGAGGCCCCGGCCGACGAATGATCTGGCTCGTGCTGCTCGGCCTCCTCCTGTGGTGCCCGCCGGCGCGGGCCGCGGCCGTGGACGACTGGCCCTGCGTGACCTGCCACCCCTCGCGGGACCGGGCCGCCTTCGACCTGCTGCGGGAGGACCGCACCGTGATCCTGGGGGACGAGGCGGCCCAGGAGCGGGTGTGCCGGTCCTGCCACAACGGGTCGGTGGTGGACAGCCGGCGCATCCTGGCCCGGGGCTCCCAGCACCCGTCCGGCGTGGCCGCGGCCCGGCCGCCCCCCGAGCCGTTCGCCCTGTACGGGGGCCGGATCGAGTGCGGCACCTGCCACTCCCCCCACGCCGGGGGCGAAGCCGGCCGGCGCTGGCTCCGGGTGCTGCCCCGGGGAAACGAGCCCTGCGCGTCGTGTCACCCGGGCCGAGCCGACCGGCACCTGGGCATGGAGTTGAGCCCGGAGGCGCGCGAGAGGATCTCGGCCCTGGGCGGCCGGACCGAGGGGGACACGGTGGTGTGCGCCACCTGCCACCGCCTCCACGGCGCCTCGGGCCGGGCCTTGCTGGTGGCGCCGTACGGGGACCGGGAGGACGGGCTGTGCCGGGTGTGCCACGCCCGGCTCCCGGCACCGCCCTCCCACCAGAAGGCGGGGTGCGGGTCGTGCCACCGGCCCCACCGGTCCGAGCCCCTCTTGGCCGAGGGGCGGCCGTGCCTGACGTGCCATCCCGACACCCAGACCCCGAGCGATCACCCGGCTGCGAGCCCCGTCTGCACCGACTGCCACGCCGTCCACAACCCGGTCCGACCCGAGGGAAGCCCCAAGGGCCTGCTCCGGATGCCCACCGACCGGAACCTGCTGTGCGGATCGTGCCACGCGGCCGAAGGAGCCGGGCCCCACGGCCGGGCCGTGCCGGTGGCCGCGGATCCGAAGAGCCTGGCCAGGCGGGGCATGGGGCTTGATGCGGGGGGCAACCTGGTGTGCACCACGTGTCACCGGGCCCACGGGGCGGCGGTTGCCCCCCTGCTGGTGGGCAGCCCGGGGGTCCGGTGCCTGTACTGCCATCCCGGCCAGAACCCGTTCGTGCCCGCCAACACTGGGGCCCACCCCGTGGCCGTGCCCCTGCCCGGGGGCCGGGTGCTCGGATGCTCCACCTGCCACGCGGCCCATCGGGCGAAGGCCGGTCCTGCGGACTGTCAGGGCTGCCACCCGATGGCCGAGGGGGGCCGCGGCCACGGCGGTCGGCCCGGGTGCGGCGCCTGCCACGACATCCACGGCACCGGTGCGCCCGCGGCCCGGTGCGCCGGGTGCCACGACGAGGGCCAGGTCCACCTGGGCGTCGCGTCGGAGGCCCGGCCGGGGCTGCCGGTGTTCGGGGGGACCGGCCGCCCGGCCCCCGAGGGGGAGGTGGGGTGCCCCACCTGCCACGACCCCCACCGGCCGGGGGCCCCGGTCCGCGGGGGGCAGAGGGCGTGCCTCGGGTGCCATCCGGACAAGCGCGAGGCGACCCGGGCCCCCCACGGGGGGGTATCGGGGTGTTTCTCGTGCCACCCGGGCCACGGGGACGAGGAGTCCCGGCCGGCAGAGGACCGGTGCCGGGCGTGCCACGGCCCGGACACGGTGAGCCTGGCGGCCCACACCCCGAAGGGAGCGCCGGCCTGGAAGGGCCTGGGGGAGCGGCTTCCCCTGTTCGACCGGGCCGGCCGGCGCAACCCCTTCGGGTTCATGACCTGCCCCACCTGCCACGACGTGCACCGGCCCGACGGGTTCCGGATGGAACCCCGCGATCCCCCCCGGCTGTGTCTGACCTGCCACGGCGACAAGGCGTCGCTGCTGGGTAGCCCACACGACCCCCGCTCGGGCGGGGCGGGGGCGGCCTGCGATGTGTGCCATCCCCAGCACTGCCGTGAGGGGGAGCCCCCCCTCTGGAGCCTGCGAGCCGAGGCCACCGGCACCTGGAACGACCGGAAGTGCACCGGCTGCCACGGCCCTTCTTCGGGCGGGCCGTGGCCCCACACCGGCCCCCGGTCCCACCCCGTGGACGTGGTGGTGCCCGAGTCCATGGAGGCCGGCGACCTGCCCCTGTACGACCCCCTCGGCGGGCGGGTGGGGCGCGTGCTGGCCTGCACCACCTGCCACGACCTCCACGGCGCGTGGAACCGGGAAGGCGAGCGGATCCCCTGGTTCCTGCGGATGCCGCCGGCCGACGGGGCCCTCTGCCAGCAGTGCCACCCCGCCGAGGCGGCGGTGCGGGGCACGGCCCACGACGTGCGCACGGACCCGCCCGACCCCCTGGGCCCCTGCGGACCCTGCCACCGCACCCACGGCGCGGTGGACCGGGCCCTGTGGGCCCTGGAGCCCGCGGCCGGGGACTACGCGCCGAACCGGCTGTGCCGGTCGTGCCACGGGCAGGAGGGGCCCCTGCCCGGGGAGCGGCCCCTCCTGCAGCACCACATGAAGGACGCCGAGCCCCTCCGGACGCCGCGGGGCACGATCTACCTCCAGCGGCCCATGCTCCTCACCGACACCTGGGCCCTCAAGACCGGGGAGGAGCCGCTGATTCCCTTGTACGACCGGCAGGGCAACGCCGGGCCCTCGGGGAACCTCCAGTGCGTCAGTTGCCACGACCCCCATCGGTGGAGCCCGTTCGGCAGCTTCGTGAAGCCGGGGTTCGGGGCCCTGGGGCCCAACGTGGTCACCCGGTTCCTGCGGCTGCGGGACCCCCAGCAGGCGGCTCGCAGCGTGTGTGCGGTGTGCCACCCAAAGGATGCGCCGGAGCGCTACCTCAAGTACCATCGGGCATGGACCGATGTGGGCGCGGAGTTTCGGTAGGAAAGGATCGGGATGGGCTGGATCGGATGGATCGTGTGGGTGGTGCTCGCGGCCACGGCCGCGGGGGCCGGGGACCTGGCCTCCCTCAAGGCCGACCTCACCGGGCCGGACGGAAACGCCCGCCGGAAGGCGGCGGAGGCCCTGGGCGAGATGGGGGGGGCGGAGGCGGTGGACCTGCTGGCCGCCGCCTACCGGGCGGAGGCCGAGGACGCCTTCGGGGTCAAGGCGGCCTGCGCTGTGGCCCTGGGCCGCACGGGCCGGCCCGAGGCCGCCGGGCCCCTGGCCGAGATGCTCGGGGACCGGGACTACTGGGTGCGCCGCAAGGCGGTCGAGGCCCTGGAATCGATCCCCGGCCCGGAGGCGGAACGCGCCTTGGCCCGGGCCGTGGGCGACGACGACCCCCGGGTGCGGGCCGCGGCGCTGGAGGCGCTGGGCCGCCGGGGCGGAGCGACCGACCTCCTGCGCGCGGGGTTGGACGACGACGACCCCCGGGTGCGGGCCGCGGCGCTCTCGGCCCTGGTGCAGGCCGGGGTGCCCGACTCGGACCGGCTGCTGGCCGAGGCGCTGGGGGAGGAGTCGTGGAGGGTTCGGCTGCGGGCCGCCGCGCTGCTCGCGGCCCGGGGCGACGCCCGGGGCCGCGAGGTGTTGGCCGGGGCGGTGCGCCAGGGGCGCCACGCCGGCACCGCGGTGCGCGAGTGGAGCTGCCTGGGCGCCGAGGCGGTGCCCGACCTGGCCGCCCTGTGGGCCGACCCCGAGGTGGCCCCACCCGAGAAGGGCCGGATCCTGGAGGTGCTGGAGCGCCTCGACTGCCGCGCCTCGACCCGCTTCTTCCTGTCGTTGGCCACCGACCCGGGGGCAGCGGCCGGGGACCGGGTCCGGGCCGTGATGGTGCTGTTCGACCGCAGGGGCCGGCTGGGGGCTGGGGACGTCCGGGCCGTGGCGGGGCTCCTGGACGAACCCGACCCGAACCTCAAGGCCGTGGCGCTACAGATCCTGCTGGACCGGGGGGGGCCGGAGTTCCTGGCCCAGATCGCCCCCCTGGCCGAGCACCCCAACCCGGTGGTGCGCCACTTCGCCCTGCAGAACCTGGCGGCCCACGGCGGCCCCGAGCACGAGGCGGTGTTCGTGCGGGCCCTGCAGGACCCCAAGGCCACCAACGTGCGCCTGGCCATGGAGACGCTGGGCCGCATCGGATCCCCGGCCGCCATCCGCGCGCTGGAGCCGTTCCTCGGTCAGCGCAAGTACCGCCGCTACGCCCAGGCCGCCATCGACGCGATTCGGGAGCGGTCCCCATAGGGGCCCGGCCCCTGGCTCGTTCGCTGTCGGGCGGGGGGCGCCCCCGGCTGGGCCGGGGGCGTGCCCCGCGCTAGCCCGCGGCCTCCCTCACCTTGGCCCGGCCCATCAGGAGCGAGCCCATCACCGGCACGATGCCCAGGGTCACCAGGGTGCTCACCAGCAAGCCCCCGATCACGGCGATGCCCAGGGGGTTCCACATCTCGTGCCCGGTCTGGCGCGACAGGGCCATGGGCAGCATGCCGAACGCGGTGGTGAGCGTGGTCATGAGCACGGGCCGGAGCCGGGTGCGGCCCGCCCTCAGCAGGGCCTCCTTGAGCTCCAGGCCCCTGGCCCGGAGCTGGATGGCGTAGTCCACGAGCACGATCGCGTTGTTCACCACGATGCCCACCAGCATGATGATGCCGATGAAGCTCATGAGCGACAGCGGCGTGCCCGTGGCCGCCAGGCCCAGGAACGCGCCGGTCAGGGCGAACGGCACCGAGAAGAAGATCACGAACGGGACCACCAGGCTCTCGAACTGGGCCGCCATCACCATGAACACGAGGACCATGCCGAGGGCCAGGAGCTGAAGCAGGTCGCGGAAGGCATCGGCCTTCTCCTTGACGTCGCCGCCGAACCGCACCGTGATCCCCTCGGGCAGGTCCATGCCGGCCAGGACCTTCTCCAGATCGGCCGTGACCTCCCCCAGGCTCCGGCCCACCACGTCGGCCGACACCGAGATCATGCGCTGCTGGTTCTTGCGGTCGATCTGCAGCGGGATCTCCCCCTCGGTGATCCGGGCCACGTCCTTCAGACGCACCATCCGGCCCGTGAGGGTCTTGAGCCGCAGGTCCTCCAGTTCGGCCCGGCCGGCCCGGTCCTGGGGCCGCAACCGTACGGTGATGTCGTAGTCGTCGCCGGCGTCCCGGAACTGGGTGTAGTCGGTGCCGAACACGGCCGTGCGCACGTCCCGGGCCAGCACGGCCAGGGGCAGGCCTAGCCGGCCCGCCTTCTCCCGGTCCACCTCCACCAGCCACTCGGTCTTCACGGGCTTGAGCGACCAGGAGGCGTCGCGCACCCCGGGCACCCGGCGCATCTTCTCCAGGATCGTGCCGGCCGTGGACCGCAGCCGCTCCCAGTCGTTGCCCAGCACCTCCACCACCAGGGGCTTGGCCCCGGCCCCGAAGAAGATCTTCTGGGCCGCCCCCACCGTGCGCACGCTGAGCTTCTCGATGTCGGGCACCTGGCGGTAGCGCCGCCGCAGGGCCTCGGCGATCTCGGTCACCGACCTCTGGCGCTCGGACCGGTCCACCAGCTTGGCCCCGATCCGCACCACCTGGTTGCCCTCCTCGAACCCCACGGCCGTGGCGATGCCCTGGCGGCTCTGGCCGGTCAGGGCGTACAGGGCCCGGACCTCGGGCACCTCTTCGTAGAAGATCTTCATGAGCCGCTCCACCACCCGGGTGGCCTCCTCGATGCGCACGTCCACGGGCAGCTCGGCGTTGACCTCGATCTCGCCGGTGTCGGTCTGGGGCATGAACTCCGAGCCGGTGCGCCGGGCGGCGCCGACCCCCAGGGCCAGGACCCCGGCGGCCACCACCAGGGTCGCGGCCCGGTGCCGGAGCATCCAGCCGAGCAGCCCGGCATAGGCGCGCTCGAGGCCGTCGAGCACGGCCTCGGTGGCCCGGAACAGCGCGCCGGTGAGGCCCCGGCGGCCGGCCTGGGGCTTGAGCAGCTTGCTCGCGGCCATGGGGGTGAGGGTCAGGCTCACCAGCAGGCTCGCCAGCAGGGTCAGGGTCACCAGGAACCCGAGCTGCTTGAACAGGATGCCCGCGATGCCCCCCAGGAACACCAGGGGCAGGAACACCGCGATGGTGGTCAGGGTGGAGGCCGACACGGCCAGGCCCACCTCGGAGGCTCCGTCCACGGCCGCCCGGGCCGGGGAGGCCTCGCCCTCCTCCAGGTGGCGGGTGATGTTCTCCAGCACCACGATGGCGTTGTCCACCACCATGCCGATGGCGATGGTCAGGCTCATGATGCTGATCAGGTTCAGGGTGAACCCGAACAGGTACATGGCGAAGAAGGTCACGATCATCGAGAACGGGATCGTGAGCGCCACCACCAGGCTCGGCCGCAGCCGCCGCAGGAACACGAAGGTGACCACCACCACCAGGAGCCCGCCCAGGTACAGGCTGGACTTCAGGTTGTTCACCATGTTCTCGATGTCCTCGGCCGAGTCCATGATGGTGCCCAGCTTCACGTCGGCCGGGAGGTTGCGCTCGATCTCGGGCAGCCGCCGCCGGATCTCGCGCACCACGTTCACGGTGTTGGCCCCGGACTGCTTCTGGATCATCAGCAGGATGCCGGTGCGGCCGTTGGTGAAGATCTCCTCGTACTTGTCCTTGAACGCGTCGTCCACCCGGGCCACGTCCCCCAGCCGCACTACCCGGCCCCGGCGCACGGCCACCGGCACGGCGGCCAGCTCCCGGGGCGACCGGAACCGGCCCGGCACCCGCACCGGCACGGCCCGCTTGCCGATCTTCACCTCGCCGGCCGGCATGTCCAGGTTCTCGCGCTTCAGGGCCTGCCCCAGGTCGTCCAGCGACAGCCCGTAGGCGGCGAGCCGGTCGTTGTCCACCTCGACCCGGATCTCCCGCTCGAGCCCGCCCCGGATGATCACCGCGCCCACGCCGGGGATGCGCTTCAGAACCGTTGCGATCTGCTTGTCCACGATCTGGTACAGGGCCCGGTACGACTCGGTGGCCTCCACCGACAGGAACAGGATCGGGAAGTTGGCCGACGAGAACTTGAACAGCAGGGGGTTCTCGATGTCCTTGGGCAGGTAGAACTTCGCGATGTCGAGCTTCTCGCGCACGTCGTTGGCGGCCTCGCCCAGGTCCGAGCCCCACTTGAACGTGCAGGTCACCACCGAGAGGCTGTCCTTGGAGATCGAGGTGATCCGGTCCAGGTTCGACACGATGCTGAGCCGGTCCTCGATCACCTTGGTGACGTTCGACTCCACGTCCCGGGCGTTGGCCCCCGGGTAGTAGGTGATGACCGAGATGGCCGGCGGGTCGATCCGGGGCAGCAGGTCGATGTCGAGCCGGGGCAGGCTCCACAGGCCGAACAGCAGCAGGGCCAGCAGGCCCATGAGCACGGCCACGGGCCGCCGGACGGAAAGGGATGGCAGGTTCATGGCCGCCTCACTCGCCCACGCGCTCGGTCACCCGCACCGCCGCGCCGGTGCGCACCACGCCCTCGCCCCGCACCACCACGTCCTCGCCCGCCTCGACCCCGGAGAGGATCTCCACCCGGTCCCCCAGGGCCACGCCGGGCTCCACGTCCCGGCGCTCGGCCCGCCTTTGGGGCGTGACCACGTACACGAACCACACCCCGCTGCCGGGCACCTTGCGCAGCGCGTCCCGGGGCACGGTCACCCCCTGGTGGGCGCCCACCTCGATCCGAACCCGGGCGAACATGCCGGGCCTGAGCGGCGTGCCCTTGGCCGGGAGAAGGATCTCCACTTCGCCGGTGTGGGTCACCGGGTCGAGCCGGGGCAGCACCCGGGCCACCCGGGCGTCGAACCACCGGTCGCCCAGGGCGTCCACGGCCACCCGGGCCCTCTGGCCCCGCCGCACCCGGGGAACGTCGGCCTCGGCCACCTGGGCCCGGAGCTTGAGCCGGTCGAGCCGGGCCAGGGTGAGCACGGGCCGGCCCCCGGCAGTGTCGCCCGGGTCCACCCGGCGGGCCGTGACCGTGCCGTTCCAGGGGGCCGTGACCACGTGGTAGGTGCGCCGCAGGTCGAGCTCCTCCAGGGTCTTCTCCAGGGCGGTGCGCTCGGCGTCCAGGGCGACGCGCTCGGCTCGGGCCACCTTGAGTTGGGCCTCCACGTGGTCGAGCTGCTGGCGGGGGCTCACCCCCTGCTCGAACAGGCTGCGGAACCGCCCGGTGTCGGCCTCCAACATGCCGATCCGGGCGTCCAAGGCCCGGGCCTTGGCGTCCAGCGCCTCCAGCCGGGCCCTCACGCCCTCGATCTGGGTGCGCACCAGCTCGTCGTCGAGCCGCACGAGCACCTGGCCCTTGCGCACCCGGTCGCCCTCGTCCACCGCCACCTCGGTCACGTCGACCCCCACCACCCGGGGCACCAGGTCGGCGGTCTCAAACGGCTCCAGGGTTCCCGTGCCCTCGGCCGTCTCCACGATCCGCTCGGCCCGGGCTCGGGCCACGGCCACGGGCACCTGGACCGGCGCGGCGTCCTCGGCCCGGCCGGCGGCCGGCACCGCCACCGCCAGGAGCACGAGGCCCCACAACAAGGCTCGGGATGCGCGGCTCACGGCGACACCCCCTTCCACACGCACCGGGCCACCAGCGCCGGCCGACCGGCCAGCCGGTCGAGGCGATCGTGGTTCAGGTCGTGCTCCACAAAGGTCCACAGGGTGCCCAGGAAGAACACGGCCGCGTCCTCGGGCCCCAGCCCCGGCGCCAGCTCGGCCCCGCGCCGGGCCAGGAACTGGGCCACCCGGGCCCGGTGGGCCTCGATCCGGTCCCAGATCTCGGCCCCGATCACCTGCCGGAACGCCACCCGGCTGCCCAGGGTCTCCTGGGCCACGGCCCGGCACACCAAGGGGTCGGCCTCAACCCGCTGCACCGCGGTGCGCGCGTAAGCCTCCAGGGCCTCGGGCAGGCTGGCCGGGGGGGCGTCGAGCACCTGCTCCGTGGCCTCGAACAGCCCGGTCAGGAACCGGTCCACCATGGCCCGGAACAGGGCCTCCTTGCTGGGGAAGTGCTTGTACAGGGTGCCCACCCCCATGCCCGCCTCCCGGGCGATCTCGGCCATCTGAGCGCCGTTGAACCCTCCGTGGGCGAACTTGCGGGCGGCCACCGCCAAAATCGTCTCTCGGGCGTTGTCCAGGGAACCCATGGGTCGTCCTCCCGGTTCGAATTGTGATTCGAACCGGGATTCTGGACCCGCCCGCAGCGATTGTCAACCCCTGCGGCCCGTTGCTGAGCGAAGAATCTCCCGTCAGGCCCCCGCGGCGCCGGCAACGGCTCTCCACCCGGCCCTTTGCCCCTGAGCAGGGGGCGATCGCTCCTATTCAACCGCTGGGTGGCGAGGCTTAAGTATTGCCAGACTGGTGCGCTTTCCCCTCGGGGAGTGCGGGGTGGGGGCCTGGTGGAGCGCCGGGTGCGGCCCCTTCGCTCGCCGCGCCCCCCGAATGTCCGGATCGCCTCCGGATCCCAAGGTTTCCGCTATCGTGGCTTGGATGGGCGGGTAAGCGGCGGCATGAGAAGGCGCGGCGATCGGATGCCGCACTCGCGCCCGGCCGGAACCAGGCCCCCACCCCGCACCCTGGCGATACGTTTGGGGGTCTTGTTGACCCGGCGGCAAGATAGGCGCGTCACCTCGGAGGGCGGGGCAAGGGACCTGCCTCCGGGTCCAACGAAAAAGGCCCCGCGGATGCGGGGCCTCGGGGGCGGGGCGAAGGCGGCCGGCGGGTCAGGCGTTGCCGTCGATGATGCGGAGCTGGGGGGCGGTCGGGTCGTCGCCGGTCCACACGGTCTCCTCCCCCTGGTCCGGGCCCACGAACCGGGCCACCTCCCGGATGCGCACGTCGCCCAGGTCGAGCTCCTCCCGCAGGTACCGCAGCAGGTCGGCGGGGTTGGTCTCGCCGCAGGTGAACACGTCCAGGGCCACCAGTCCGTCGTCCGCGTAGCTGTGGGCCGACACGTGGCTCTCGTCCAGGAGCACCATGGCCGTGAACCCGGGGGGGGAGTTGTGCCCGAAGTGGTACCTCACCTGCGAGATCACGTTGGCGCCGGCGCGGGTGGCGGCCCGGGCCATGGCCTCGAGGAACCGCTTGTCGTCCAGGCACACCTCCCGGTCCACGTTCCAGCAGTCCACAAGAAGATGGCGGCCCTTGCTGTTCATGGCGATCCCCTCCGTGCTCGGAGCCCCTAGTACGGTGCAAAGCCGCGTCATTATAGGGACCGGCCGCCGGAAGTAAAGAAAAAAATGGTCCGCGGCCCCCACCCGGACGCCGCCGTTGTCGCCCGGCAGACCCTGTGTTAGGTTTCGGCAGTCCGGGAGTCAGAGGACAGCTCGGGTGGGCCGCCGGGCGGCCTGTTTACGGGGTACAGACTTTGTGTGCGTCTCGGTCCGAGCGCTGCGTGCGGGGCATGGGTTTCAGGGACCAGATTTCAGTGGACAGAGGACAGCAACATCCCGAAAAACGGGCTGGTTTCTCGGAGACATCCTAATAATAAGGTCATCCGATAGCCTTCCCCTGTCCTCCGTCTACTGAATTCTGTCCACTGACACGGCCGCGCCCGGCTCTCCGACAGGTCCCTTGCCCTCCGAGATGGTGAGGTGAGGCCAAAGAGGCGTGATCACGCTTGGAATGCTGGGAGATCACGGAGGGTTTCAAGCCTTCTAGCCTTCCCGTTTCCTAGCCTCCCAGCGGGCCGAAGGCCCCAGACCGACGACCGTTGACGGTAGACCGACGACCGAAGTCGAGGAGGAGAATCCGTGCGTTGGTTGGTGCTCGTGGTGTTCGCCTACCTGTTGGGTTCCGTGCCCACCGGGCTGGTGCTGGCCAAGGCGTTCGGTCTCGGGGATCCCCGCCGGGGAGGCTCCGGCAACATCGGGGCCACCAACGTGGGCCGCACCCTGGGCAAGAAGTGGGGGGCGGTGACCCTGCTCGGCGACGCCTTGAAGGGATTCATTCCCACGGCGCTGGCGCTGGGGGCGTTCTCGTCGCCGTGGGCCGTGGTGAGCGTGGGGTTCGCGGCGTATCTGGGCCACCTGTTTCCCCTGTACCTGCGGTTCAAGGGCGGCAAAGGGGTGGCCACGGGCCTGGGGGTGTTCCTGGCCCTGGCGCCGGGCAGCGTATTCTGGGCCGCGGTGGTGTTTGCCGTGCTGGTGTGGCGGTTCCGCTGGGTGAGCCTGGGCAGCCTGGGGGCGGCCGCTGCCCTGCCCCTGATCCTGGCCTTTTTCGGCCACCCGCTCGCCGTGGTGGTGCTGGGCCTGGCGGTCGGGGGATTCACCTTCTGGACCCATCGGGCCAACATCGAGCGGCTCCTGGACGGCGCCGAGCACCGCGTGGGGCAACCGGGATGAGCGCAGCCGAGGCCCTCAGGCGGCTGCCCGCGGTGGATCGGGTGCTCCAGCACCCCGAGGTGCGCGCGGCCGTGGAGCGGGGCGACCTGCCCCGGCCCGCCGTGGTCGAGGCCGCCCGGGAGGTGCTCGAGCGGATCCGGAGCCGGGTGCGGGAGGGCGGGGGGGACGTGCCCGGCCTCGACGAGGTGGCCCGCCAGACCCTGGCCCGGGCCGGCCGGCGGGTGGCGCCCCGGCTGGGTCGGGTGATCAACGCCACGGGCGTGGTGCTCCACACGAACCTGGGGCGGGCCCCGTTGGCCGAGGAGGCGCGCGAGGCCCTGCTGCGTGCGGCTGGGTACTGCAACGTGGAGTTCCGGCTGGCCACTGGCGAGCGCGGCCACCGCCACGAGGTGGTGGAGGAGGTGCTCCGGGAGCTCACCGGCGCGGAGGCGGCCTGCGTGGTGAACAACAACGCCGCGGCCGTGCTGTTGGGGCTCTCGGCCCTGGCCCGGGACCGGGAGGTGGTGGTGAGCCGGGGCGAGCTCGTGGAGATCGGAGGGTCGTTTCGGGTGCCCGACGTCATGGCCCAGAGCGGGGCCGTGCTCCGGGAGGTGGGCACCACCAACAAGACCCATCTCGATGATTACGAGCGGGCGATCGGGCCGGACACGGCCCTGCTGCTCAAGGTGCACACCTCCAACTACCGGATCCTCGGGTTCACCGCGTCCGTGCCGGCGGCCGACCTGGTGCGACTGGCCCGGGCTCACGGGCTGGCCGTGATGGAGGACCTGGGGAGCGGGTGCTTCGTGGACCTGGCCGGGGTCGGGGTCGAGCCCGAGCCGACGGTGGCCGAGGCCGTGGCGGCGGGGGTGGACCTGGTCACCTTCTCGGGCGACAAGCTGCTGGGCGGACCCCAGGCCGGCATCCTGGTGGGCCGCCGGGCCGCGGTGGATGCGTGCGCCCGCCACCCCCTGATGCGGGCCCTCCGGCCCGACAAGTTGACCCTGGCCGCCCTGGAGGCCACCCTGGGGCTGTACCGGGACCCGACGCGGGTGCTCGAGCGGGTGCCGGCGCTTCGGATGCTGTCCGCGTCCCTGGGGGAGCTGGAGGCCCGGGCCCGGGGCCTGGCAAGGGAGCTCGCCGAGCGGGTGGGCTCCCGGGCCGAGGTGGGGATGGCCCGGGACGTGTCCCGGGTGGGCGGCGGGGCCCTGCCCCTGGCGGAGCTCCCCACCTGGGTGGTGGAGATCCGGCCGGCGGGGGGCGGGGTGTCCGAGCTGGAGGCCCGGCTCCGGCGGCGCCGGCCGCCGGTGGTGGGCCGGGTACGCGAGGGGGTTTTGGTTCTCGACCCGCGCACGGTGGAGACCGAGGAGGAAGCGGATCTGGTCGAAGCCGTGGCCCGGGCTCTGGATTCGACGGAGGAGCAGAGATGAAGAAGGGATGGATCGCGCTGGGCGCCGTGGTTCTGGCGGTGCTCTTGGCCTACGGGTGGGTCAAGGGGACCTACAACGGGCTGGTGGCGGCCGAGGAGCAGGTGGCCAAGGCCTGGGCCGACGTGGAGAGCTCCTACCAGCGGCGGGCCGACCTGATCCCCAACCTGGTGGAGACGGTCAAGGGGTATGCGGCCCACGAGAAGGACGTGCTGACCCAGGTCACCGAGGCGCGCAGCCGGGTGGGCCAGATCCGGGTGGACGCCCGGGGGCTCACCCCCGGGGCCCTCGAACAGTTCCGCAAGGCCCAGCAGGGGCTGTCCGGGGCGCTGTCGCGCCTGCTGGCCGTGGCCGAGCGCTACCCCGACCTGAAGGCGAACCAGAACTTCCTGGACCTGCAGACCCAGCTCGAGGGCACCGAGAACCGGATCAACGTGGCCCGCACCCGGTACAACGAGGCGGCCCGGGCCTACAACACCCGGATCCGGTCGTTTCCGGCCAACCTGTTCGCCCGGGCGTTCGGGTTCGAGCCCAAGCCCTACTTCCAGGCAGAGGAGGGCGCCCAGACGGTGCCCAAGGTGAGGTTCTGACGTGGTCGTCGGTCTACGGTCGTCGGTCATCGGTCGGTGGGGAGCGCGTCTTGGAATCTTGGGGGTGGTGTGGCTCGCCTTTGCGGCGGCTGCCGCCGGCCTGGAGGTGCCGCCCCGGCCCCTCGGGCGGGTGAGCGACTTCGCCGGACTCCTGAAACCCCAGGAACGCGCCCGGATCGAGGCCCGACTCGCGGAGATCGAGCGCACCACCTCGAACCAGTTCGCGGTGGCGATCTTCCCGAGCCTGGAGGGCGAGGACCTGGAGGACTTCTCGATCCGGCTCGCCGAGGCCTGGAAGATCGGGCAGAAGGGGCGGGACAACGGGCTGATCCTGCTGGTGTTCCCGAAGGAGCGTAAGGTCCGGATCGAGGTGGGGTACGGCCTGGAGGGGGCGATCCCCGACGTCCTGGCCGGCCGGGTGATCCGGGACGTGCTGGCTCCCCGGTTCCGCAAGGGGGACTATGCCGGGGGCATCCTGGCCGCGGTGGACGCCCTGGATAAGGCCAGCCGGGGGGAGTTCGAGGCCACGCCCCAGGCGAAGAACAAGGGCGTGCCCCCCCAGGTCCTGGGCATCTTTCCCTTCATCCTGTTCGTGCTGCTGTTCCTGGCGGCCGCGTCCCGGTCGCGCTCGGCCCACATCGGCGGCCGCGGGGTGCGCCGCGGCGGGTTCTGGTGGTTCGGCCCGGGCGGGGGCTTCGGGGGCAGAGGTGGGTTCGGCGGGGGCGGCTTCGGGGGCGGTGGCGGGGGATTCGGCGGCGGCGGCGCCAGCGGAGGGTGGTGAACCATGTCCGATCGGAAGACGAGGCCCACGGCGTTCCTCACCCCGGAGGAGAAGCGCCGGGTGGAAACCGCGATCGCCGAGGCCGAGCGACGCACCAGCGCCGAGATCCGGGTGGTGATCTCCCGACGGGCCCGAGGGGATCCCCTCGAGGCGGCCCGCCGGGCCTTCGCCCGGCTGGGCATGCACGAGACCCGGGAGCGCAACGGCGTGATCATCTACCTGGCCACCGCAGAGCGCCGGTTCGCCATCTTCGGCGACGAAGGGGTGCACCGGTTCGTGGGGCAGGCCGGGTGGGAGAGCATCCGCGACGGCATGGCCGAGCGGTTCGCCCGGGGCGCCTTTGGCGAGGGCCTGGTCTATGCCGTGGAGCAGGTGGGCAAGGTCCTGGCCGAGCACTTCCCGTGGCGCGAGGACGACGTGAACGAGCTGCCCGACGAGGTGGTGGAGGAGTGAACGCCCGCTCCTCCCGGCCGGGCCGGAGATGGAGTATGCTGGAGCGGATTCCCTTGGCCGCGATCTTGGCGGGGGGCAAGGGGCGCCGCATGGGCGGCCGGGACAAGGCGCGCATGGAGTTCTTGGGCGTCCCTTTGATCGAGCGGGTGCGTGCGGCCGTGGAGCCGCTGGCCGGTGCGGTGATCGTGGTGGGGGGGAAGGAGTACCTGGCCCACCGGGGGATCCCCACCGTCCCGGACCGGTTCCCCGGGGCCAGCGCCCTGGGGGGGATCGCCACGGCCCTCGCCTGGGCACGGGAGAACCTGGGCCCAGGCGTTTGGGTTCTCTGCCTCGCCTGTGACATGCCCCTGATCCGGCGAGGGGTCCTCTCCCTGATCTGGTCCCGCCGGGACGAGGCCCAGGTGGTCGTGCCCCGGGTGGAGGCCGGGTATGAGCCCCTGTGCGCCCTCTACCGGGAGGACGCCCTGGAGGTGTTGCTGGAACGGATCTCCGCCGGAGATCTGGGCATCTTGCGGGCGTTCTCCCGGTTACGAACCGTGGAGGTTGGGGAGGAGGAGGTGCGGCGGGTGGATCCTGATCTGCGGACGTTTCTGAACCTGAACCGCCCCGAGGACGTGGAACGGGCTTTGTCTAGAGCCGGCGGCGCCGGTGCCAGTGCTCCAGATAGTTCTCCCCCTGGCGCCGCCAGTCGTCGAGGCGTCGGGTGAGGAACCGCACGATCCGTTGCAGGGGAAACAGTTTCAACCACATGCTCCGTGTCATGAAAAGCAGCTTTCTTGAGGCCTCCGGTAAGGTGGCGGCTGATTTGTAGTTTATGCAGAAACTGTGCCTTAGTCCAGGAGGCGGAGCAGGGGGAGAGAGGGTAACCGGGTTCCACCAAAGGGAAGTTTGGCGACCCTTCCGCTGTTTCCCCCGATTCCCTCGGTGTTGACCGCCGGGGAGGGGTGACTCGAGCCGCCGCCAAACCACGTCGTTTGGGCTCCCATGGGTTGACAGCGAGTCCGCGGGTTCACTATAGTCCGCTTTTCGCTCGAAACAGGGGCCCTCGGCGGGGCCATAGGTTTGGAGGAAGAAACCGATGTACGCAGTGATCCGCACCGGAGGCAAGCAGTACCTGGTGGGCCAGGGGGACTTCGTGAAGGTGGAGAAGCTCCCGGGAGACGTGGGTCAGGAGGTGGTGTTCGAGGAGGTGCTCCTGGTGAACGACGGGAGCGAGCTCAAGCTGGGCAAGCCCGTGGTGGAGGGCGTCCGGGTCCGCGGCACCATCGTGGAGCAGGGCCGCGACAAGAAGATCATCGTGTTCAAGATGAAGCGCCGCAAGGGGTACCGCCGGAAGCAGGGGCACCGGCAGCACTACACCGGCGTGAAGGTCGAGGCCATCGAGACGGCCTGATCCGAGGAGGGATGGGAAATGGCTCATAAGAAGGCAGGCGGAAGCTCCCGGAACGGCCGCGACAGTATCGGCAAGCGAAGGGGCGTGAAGCGGTTTGGCGGACAGGCGGTGCGCGCCGGAAACATTCTGGTGCGGCAGTTGGGCACCAAGTTCAAGCCCGGCCAGAACGTGGGCGTGGGCCGGGACCACACCCTGTTCGCCCTGGTGGACGGCGTGGTGAAGTTCGAGACGAAGGGCAGGGAGCGCCGGGTGTACGTGAACGTGGTCCCGGCCGAGGAGGCGGCTTCTTAGGGGCCCCTCCCCGGACCCGACGTCTTACGCAGCCCTTGCGAGGCCCGGACAGGGGAACCCCGTCCGGGCCTTCGTTCGTGGGGCCGGGCCCATTGCCGGTGGCGGGCATGGGGCCTGCGATTCAGGTGTCAGGGGCCAGAGGGCAGAAGGCAGAAGTTCGGGTAGAGTCCAAAAGCCGTGGGGGAGTTTTGCAAAACGTGAAAGGTTTTTCTTGTCCACTGTCCTCTGAATTCTGTCCCCTGATACGGCCGCACGCGGCTCTCCAGCAGGCCTCATGCCCCCCGGACTCTAATGCCGCGTTGCGTTCAAACCCAGAGCCCCCGGGGGGCGGGGCAAGGGACCTGCCTCCGGCCGGGCGCGAAGCCGGGCATGAGATTCGCCGCGCAGGCACGGGACCGAAGAGCTGGTTTCCATGACGACTCGGTGGAATCCGAACCCTTTCGCGGTCCGAGCGTCAGAGGCGCTGCGCAGCGAGCCAAGGGGCCGCGCCCGGCTCTCCGACAGGTCCCTTGCCCCACCGAGCAGGGAGCGGTAGCGCTTGTTTTTCCGCCTGGCCGGATAACCGGTCGGGTCGATATGATGACGCCAAGGAGGCGTGGCCACACTTGGAACGCTGGGAGATCACGGAGGTTTTCAAGCCTTCAAGCCTCCCAGCCTCCTAGCATCCTAGCCTCTTAGCGGAAATGGGAAACCCCTAGATGAAATTCGTGGACGAGGTGGAGCTGACCCTGGCGTCGGGAAACGGCGGCCGGGGGTGCGTGTCGTTCCGTAGGGAGAAGTTCGTTCCCCTGGGCGGCCCCGACGGCGGGGACGGCGGAGACGGCGGGGACGTCGTGCTGGTGGCCGACCCCCAGTTGACCACCCTGTTGGACTTCCGCCACCGCCGGGTCATGCGGGCCGAGAACGGCCGGCCCGGCATGGGGTCCGACCGGACCGGCCGCCGGGGGAGGAGCCTGGAGCTCCGGCTGCCCGTGGGCACCGTGGTGCGCGACGCCGAGACCGGGGAGGTGCTGGCCGACCTGACGGAGCCGGGCCAGAGGGTGAGGCTACTCCGGGGGGGCAAGGGGGGAAAGGGCAACGCCCGGTTCGCCAACCCCCGCAACCGCGCCCCCCGCTACGCCCAGCCGGGCACGCCGGGCGAGGAACGCCGGGTGCGGCTCGAGCTCAAGCTGATCGCCGACGTGGGCCTGGTGGGGCTGCCCAACGCGGGCAAGTCCACGTTGATCTCGCGGATCTCAGCGGCCCGGCCCAAGATCGCCGACTACCCGTTCACCACCCTGGTGCCCAACCTGGGGGTGGTGCGCTGGAACGAGGAACGGTCGTTCGTGGTGGCCGACATCCCGGGCCTGATCGAGGGCGCCCACGAGGGGGCCGGGTTGGGCATCCGGTTCCTAAAGCACGTGGAACGCACCCGGCTGCTGCTGCACCTGGTGGACCCCACCCAGGGGGAGCCCCTGGCCCTGTACGACGCGATCCGGGGGGAGCTGGAGGCGTTCAGCCGGGACCTCGCGTCCAAGCCCGAGCGGGTGGTGGTGACCAAGCTGGACCTGACCGAGGTGCGCGAGGCCCTGCCCGCCATCCGCGACGCGTTCGCCCGGCGGGGCATCGAGGTGTGGGCCGTGTCGGCCGTGACCGGCGAAGGGGTCGACCAGTTGGTCCGGCGCACCGGCCGGCTGTTGTTCGCAGGAGAGGAGGAGACGTGAGCCGCGAACCGGTGACGAGGGCCCGCCGGGTGGTGGTGAAGCTGGGCAGTCAGGTGCTGACCGGGCCGGACGGGCGGCTCGAGCGGCGGGTGTTCGAGGACCTGGCCGCCGACGTGGCCCAGGCTCGGGCCCGGGGGGTCGAGGTGGTGGTGGTGAGCTCCGGGGCGGTGGCTGCAGGCATGGGGCGGGTGGGGCTATCCCGCCGGCCCGAGGCCATCCCCGAGATCCAGGCCCTGGCCGCCGTGGGCCAGATCCACCTGGTGGGCGTGTACGAAGACGCGTTCCGGCCCCACGGCATCCCGGTGGGCCAGGTGCTCCTGACCCGCGACGACCTGGAGAGCCGGCGCCGGTACCAGAACGCCAAGACGGCCATCGGGGCCCTGCTGCGGCTCGGGGCCGTGCCGGTGATCAACGAGAACGACACCGTGGTGGTGGAGGAGCTCAAGTTCGGTGACAACGACAACCTCTCTGCCCTGGTGTCGAACCTGGTGGAGGCGGACGCTCTGGTGGTGCTGAGCCACATCGAGGGTTTGTACGATCGCGATCCCAAGGGCTACGCCGACGCCCGGCTGGTGGAGCGGGTGGAGCGGGTGGACGAGGCGGTCCAGCGGTTCGTGGGGACGTCCCGGTCCCGCTTGGGCACCGGCGGCATGGCCACGAAGCTCGAGGCGGCCCGAAAGGCGACCCACGGGGGTGCGGCCGTGGTCATCGCCTCGGGCAAGGAGCCCCACGCCCTGGCCCGGATCCTGGCGGGCGAGCCGTTGGGAACCTTTTTCGCGCCCCAGAGCGATCGGCTCCGACGGCGGAAGCACTGGATCGCCTACACCGTCCAGCCGGCGGGCCGGATCCGGGTGGACGCCGGCGCCGTGCGGGCGTTGCTGGAGGGGGGCAAGAGCCTCCTGCCCAAGGGGGTGGTGGCCGTGGAGGGGGAGTTCGACCGGGGTGACGCGGTGGTGATCGAAGGGCCCCGGGGGGAGGTGGTGGCCCGGGGGCTCACGGCCTACGGCTCGGGGGAACTCCGTAAGATCGCCGGGTTGGCATCGTGGGAGATCGTTGATAGACTCGGCTACACCTTCGGGGACGAGGTCATCCACCGGGATGACCTCGTCGTGTTCAGGGCAGGGAGGTGAGGGAGCGAGGAGGGCCGGATGTCGATTCGGGACGAACTGGTGGAGATGGGGCGCAAGGCCCGGCAGGCGAGCCGGGCGCTGGCGAGGCTCTCGAGCCGGGTGAAGGACGACGCCCTCAGGGCCATGGCGGACGGGCTCGAGGAGGCCCGGGCCGAGCTCCAGGCCGCCAACCGTAGGGATCTGGAGGCGGCGGAGCGGGCGGGGCTGTCGAAGGCGATGATCGACCGGCTGACCCTGTCGGACGGGGTGATCGCCTCCATGGCCCAGGGCCTGCGCGAGGTGGCGGCCCAGAACGACCCGGTGGGCGAGGTGGTGCGCATGTGGAAGCGGCCCAACGGCCTGCTGGTGGGCAAGCAGCGCATCCCCCTCGGGGTGATCGGCATCATCTACGAGTCCCGGCCCAACGTCACCGCCGACGCCGCTGGGCTGTGCCTGAAGGCGGGCAACGCGGTGGTGCTGCGGGGCGGGAGCGAGGCGATCCACTCCAACCGGGCCATCGCGGCCGTGCTCGAGCGGGCCGCGGCCGCAGCCGGCGTGCCGGAAGGCGCGATCCAGGTGGTGGGCGTGACCGACCGGCAGGCCGTGCTGGAGATGCTCCAGCTCGACGAGTACATCGACCTCATCATCCCCCGGGGGGGGGAGGGCCTGATCCGGTTCGTCACCGACAACAGCCGGATCCCCGTGATCAAGCACTTCAAGGGCGTGTGCCACGTGTTCGTGGACGCCTCGGCCGACCTGGACACGGCCGAGCGGATCGTGCTCAACGCCAAGTGCCAGCGGCCCGGGGTGTGCAACGCCCTGGAGACCCTGCTGGTCCACCGGGACGTGGCCGAGGCGTTCCTGCCCCGGGTCGGCGCATCCCTGGGGGAGGCGGGGGTCGAGATCCGGGGGTGTCCCCAGACCCGTCGGTGGATCCCCGAGGCCCGGGAGGCCACCGAGGACGACTGGCACGCCGAGTACCTGGATCTGATCCTGGCCGTGCGGGTGGTGGACGGCCTCGACGCAGCCATCGATCACATCGACCGGTACTCCAGCCTCCACACCGAGGCCATCGTGACCCGCGACTACGCCAACGCCCAGCGGTTTGTGCGCGAGGTGAACTCGTCGGTGGTGGCGGTGAACGCCTCGACCCGGTTCAGCGACGGCCAGCAGCTCGGGCTCGGGGCCGAGATCGGCATCTCCACCACCAAGCTCCACGCCTTCGGACCCATGGGGGTCGTGGACCTGACCACCACGAAGTTCGTGATCTTCGGCGAAGGGCAGGTGCGTGAGGGCTGAGCCGTCCGCCGAGACACCGCCCCCGGGGGGCGTGGGGGTGTTCGGCGGCACCTTCAACCCCGTCCACCTGGGCCACCTGCGGGCCGCCGAGGAGGTGGCTGACGCCCTAGGGTTGGAACGGGTCTGGTTCGTGCCGGCCCGGGTTCCGCCCCACAAGGGCGCCGAGTCCCTGGCCCCGGCCGAGGCCCGCTGGGGGTGGCTGCGGGAGTCCGTCGCGGGGAACCCCCGGTTCGGGGTGTCGGACCGGGAGCTGCGGCGGGCCGGCCCGAGCTACACCGTGGACACCCTGGCCGAGTTCCGGCGCGAGATGGGCCGGGACCAGAGGCTGTGGTTTCTCATGGGGGCCGATGCGTTCCGGGAGATCCACACCTGGCATCGGTACCCCGAGCTGTTCGCCCTGGCCGACCTGGCCGTGATGCGTCGGCCCCCCGACGAGGGCCCCCTGCTGCCCCCCCCGGCCCTGCGGGAGGAGTTCGAGCCCACCGCCCACGGATACCGGCACGCGTCGGGCCGCGAGGTTCGGGTCGTGCGGGTCACGCCCCTGGAGATCTCGTCGTCCACCATCCGGGCCCTGCTGGCCCAGGGGCGCTCGGTGCGGTACCTGGTGGCGGAGCCGGTGCGGGCCTCGCTGGAGCGGGCCGCCAGCCAGCATCCGGAATGGTTTCGAGGGAGCGCGAGATGACCGACGAACAGATCCTGGAGCGGATGATGGTCTGCGTGCGCGCGGCGGCCGACAAGCGGGCCACCGATCCGGCCGTGCTCGACGTGCGCGAGGTGGCCGGGTTCACCGACTACTTCGTGATCGTGAGCGGGTCGAGCGACCGCCGGGTGCAGACCATCGCCGAGGCCGTGCTGGAGGTCATGAAGAAGCAGGGGGTGCGGCCCATCGGCACCGAGGGGATCCGGGAGGGGCGGTGGGCCCTGCTGGACTTCGGGGACTGGGTGGTCCACGTGTTCTACGAGGCGGTGCGCGAGGAGTTCGGGCTGGAGGAGCTGTGGTTCGACGCGCCCCGGATTCCGATCCCCTCGGAGGTGCTCGAGCCCCGGCGGGAGACGACCCCGTGAGCGCGGAGAAGGTCGCGGTGGTGGGGGCCGGGGCGTGGGGCACGGCCCTGGCCACGGTCTTGGGCCGCAAGGGCGTGGCCGTGGACCTGTGGGTGTACGAGCCGGACCTGGCCGAGCGCATGGCCGAGACGCGGGAGAACGACCTCTACCTGCCCGGGCGCCGGATCCCGGACCCGGTGCGGCCCACCCACGACCTGGAGGAGGCCGTGGCCGGGGCCTGGGTGGTGGTGAGCGTGACCCCCTCCCAGGTGGTCCGGCAGGTCATGACCCGGGCCGCCGGGGCGATCGAGGCCGACGCCTGGGTGGTCACCGCGTCCAAGGGCATCGAGATGGGTAGCCTCCGGCTCATGCACGAGGTGCTCACCGAGGCGCTTCCGCCGGGGTTCGAGGGGCGGATCGCGGCCCTGTCGGGGCCCTCGTTCGCGGCCGAGGTGGCCCAGGGCATGCCGACCGCCGTGAGCCTGGCCTGCCGCGACCCCCGGGCGGGCCGCCGGCTCCAGGAGCTGTTCAGCGACAGCCGGTTCCGGGTCTACACCCTGGACGACATCGTGGGGGTGGAGACCGGCGGGGCCCTGAAGAACGTGGTGGCGCTGGCCGCCGGCATCTCCGACGGCCTGGGGTTCGGCCACAACAGCCGCGCCGCCCTGATCACCCGGGGGCTGGCCGAGATCAGCCGCCTGGGCGTGGCCCTGGGGGCCGACCCCCTGACCTTCCTGGGGTTGGCCGGCATGGGGGACCTGGTGCTCACCTGCACCGGCGGCCTGTCCCGGAACCGCACCGTGGGGCTGCGGCTCGGCCAGGGGGAGCCCCTGGAGGAGATCCTCGGCTCGATGCGGGCCGTGGCCGAGGGGGTGAAGACCGCGGGCGCGGCCGTGGAGCTGGCCCGCAAGCAGGGGGTGGAGATGCCCATCGCCGAGACCGTGTGGGACGTGCTGGAGGGGCGGCTGGACCCGCGCCAGGGGGTGGAGCGGCTCATGGGCCGGCCGGCCAAGCGGGAGTTCTGGGACCTGGAGACCCCGCCCGCATGAGTGGAGTGTTCGTGACCCTGGAGGGCGGCGAGGGCACGGGCAAGACCACCCAGGCCCAAAGGCTGGCCGAGCACCTGGAGCGGCTGGGCCACCGGGTGCGCCTGACCCGGGAGCCCGGGGGCACCGCCCTGGGCCGGGACCTGCGGCGGATGCTCCTCGAGGTCCGGGAGGACCCCCCGTGCCCCCGGGCGGAGCTGCTCCTGTACGGCGCGGATCGGGCCCAGCACGTGGAGCGGCTGATCCGGCCGGCCCTCGAGGCGGGGGAGGTGGTGGTGTGTGACCGGTTCACCGACGCCACCGAGGCCTACCAGGGCTGGGGCCGGGGAATGCCGGCCGAGGCGGTCCGGGCCGTGAACCGCATGGCCGCGGCCGGGGTGGTGCCGGACCGCACCGTGGTGCTCGATCTGGACCCCGAGGAGGGGGTGGCCCGGTCGCTGGGCCGCCACGGCCCGCAGGGGGCGGAGGTGCGGTTCGAGAGGGAGGACCTGGCGTTCCACCGCAGGGTCCGGCAGGGCTACCGGGCCATTGCCGAGCGCGAGCCCGGACGGGTGCGGCTGGTGGACGCCTCGGGCTCGGAGGACGAGGTGTTCGAGCGGGTGTGGGCCGCGGTGGCCGACCTGTTTCGCGGGGGGGATTAGGCCGTGGCCGCGGAAAGGGTGGTCGGCCACGATCGCCCCCTGCGGGTGCTCCGCCGCAGCCTGGGCTCGGGACGGGTGCCCCACGCGTACCTGTTCTGGGGGCCGGACGGCATCGGCAAGACCCGGGTGGCCCGGGAGGTGGCCCGGGCCCTGCTGTGCGGCGAGGCAGGGGCCCTGGCCCGGGGCGAGGGGTGCGGGGCGTGCCGGTCGTGCCGGCGGCTCGACTCGGGCAACCACCCGGACCTGCACGTGCTCGTGCCCCGTGGGGCGCGGGTGGGGGTGGAGGAGGTTCGGGCGCTCCAGGAAAGCCTTTCGTTTCGGCCCTTTGAGGGAGGCCGCCGGGTTGCTATAATCCCCGACGCCTTCCGGCTGACCCGGGAGGCGTCCAACGCGCTCCTGAAGACGCTGGAGGAGCCTCCCGCAGGCACCCACCTGGTGCTCACCGCCCATCACCGAGACCAGCTCCTGCCCACCGTGGTCTCCCGGTGCCAGTGCGTTCGGTTCGACCCCCTGCCGGACGGGGCCGTGGAGCAGGTCCTCGTGTCGGAGGGGATGGAGCCCGAGCAGGCCCGGGCCCTGGCCCGGGTGTGCGGCGGCCGACCCGGCCGGGTGCTCGGCCGGGAGCCGGGGGAGTTTCTGGAGTGGGTCCGGCAGGCCGAGGATCTGGTGGACCGGTGGGACGGGCTGACCGCGGGGGAGCGGCTGCGGCTGGGGGCCGAATGGGCGCGGGTTCCGGACCTGCGGGATCGGCTGGAGACCCTGCAGTGGGTGGTGCGCCGGCGCATACGTCGCCTGGACGGGGCCGTCCCTGCGTGGCTCGACCGTCAGGCCGGGCTGGCGCGGGTGTTGGAGTGGATGGATCGCAACGTGAACACGGAACTGGCCCTGGACGCCCTGTTTCTCGGGCTGGCGGGGCAGGATTGGGAGGACCGTTGGCTCGGGTCGTAGGGGTTCGTTTCAAGCGCGCCAGCCGCGTATACCATTTCGACGCCGGGCCGCTGGAGTGCGGGCCCGGCGATTGGGTGGTGGTGGAGACCGAGCGGGGCATGGCCCTCGGGCAGGTGGCGGCGGCCCCCCGGGAGATGGAGCCGCCGTCCGGCCAGGTGCTCAAAAAGGTGCTGCGCCGGGCGGGCGAGCGCGACATCCTCCGATACGAGCAGAACTGCGAGCTCGAAGGGTACGCGTTCCAGGTGTGCCTGGAGAAGATCCGCGAGAAGGGTCTTCCCATGAAGCTCGTGGACGTGGAGTATCTGTTCGACGGATCCAAGGCGATCTTCTACTTCACGGCCGAGCAACGGGTGGACTTCCGGGAGCTGGTGCGGGAGCTGGCCCGGGAGTTCCATACCCGCATCGAGATGCGCCAGATCGGGGTGCGCGACGAGGCCAAGCTCGTGGGAGGGGTGGGCCCCTGCGGCCGGGAGCTGTGCTGCGCCACCTGGCTCACCCAGTTCTCGCCGGTGAGCGTGCGCATGGCCAAGGAGCAGGACGTGGCCCTGAACCCCACCAAGATCTCGGGGGTGTGCGGCCGCCTGATGTGCTGCCTGGGCTACGAGCACGAGGAGTACAAGCGCGAGGCCAAGCGGTTTCCCCGGCTGGGCAAGACCGTGGAGACCCCCCGGGGAACCGGCAAGGTGGTCCGGCGCAACGTGCTCGAGGGCACCTTCGTCATCCAGACCCGCGAGGGCGAGGTGGCGGTGTCGGTGGCCGAGTGGAGCGTCCCCTCCCGCCCCGCCCCGGCGAAGGGGGAGAAGCCCCGGCAGGAGCCCCGGAGGACGTCCGGCGGCCCCGGGCGGGAGAAGCGCCCCGGCGGAAGAGGCCGCAAGCCCGCCGGACCCAAGCCCGACAAACCCAAGCCGCCGTCCCAGGAGACGTCGGCCCCATCGGCGGCGGAGCAGCCGGCCGGCCAGGGGCGCAAACGCAGGAGCCGGCGTCGGCCGAGACGCAAAAAGGGATGACCATGTCGAAGACCTTCTACGTGACCACACCGATCTACTACGTCAACGACGTGCCCCACATCGGCCACGCCTACACCACCGTGGCCTGCGACGCCCTGGCCCGGTACAAGCGCGCCGCCGGCTACGACGTGCTGTTTCTGACGGGCACCGACGAGCACGGCCAGAAGGTTCAGAAAGCGGCGGCGGAGCGGGGCGAGCAGCCCATCGACCTGGCCAACCGGGTGGTGACCCGGTTCCAGGACCTGTGGAAGGCCCTCGACGTCTCCAACGACCGCTTCATCCGCACCACCGATCCGGCCCACCACCGGTCCGTCGAAGAGCTGTTCCGTCGGGTGCAGGCCAACGGCGACATCTACCTGGGTGAGTACGAGGACTGGTACTGCACGCCCTGCGAGACCTTCTGGACGGAAAACCAGCTCATGGAGGGCAACTGCCCGGACTGCCACCGGCCCACCGACCGGCTCAAGGAGCCCAGCTACTTCTTCCGGATGTCCCGGTACCAGGAGCCCCTGCTCCGGCACATCGAGGAGAACCCGGACTTCATCCAGCCCGTGAGCCGGCGAAACGAGATCCTGTCGTTCGTGCGGGAGGGGCTGCGGGACCTGTCCATCTCGCGCACCAGCTTCTCGTGGGGCATCCCGGTCCCGGGCGACCCGGCCCACGTGATCTACGTGTGGTTCGACGCCCTCACCAACTACATCACGGGCGCGGGCTTCCCGGACGAGGAGGACCGGTTCTCCCGGTACTGGCCGGCCGACGTGCACGTGATCGGCAAGGACATCCTGCGGTTCCACGCGGTGTACTGGCCCACCTTCCTGATGAGCGCGGGGCTGCCGCTGCCCAAGAAGGTGTTCGCCCATGGCTGGTGGACCGTGGAGGGCAAGAAGATGTCCAAGAGCCTGGGCAACGTGGTGGACCCGGGAGCCATCGCGGCCGAGTACGGGGTGGATGCGTTTCGCTACTTCCTGCTGCGGGAGGTGCCGTTCGGCCTGGACGGCGATTTCAGCCGAGAGGCCCTGGTCCACCGGATCAACTCGGACCTGGCCAACGACCTGGGCAACCTGGTGTCGCGGGTGCTGGCCATGGTGGGCAAGTACCGCGACGGCGTGGTGCCCCGCGTGCTCTCGTTCGGCACCGAAGGGGTGGACGAGGGGCTGCGCGACGCCCTGACGGCGTGCCTGGAGCAGGTGGACGCGGCCATGGACGACCTGGCGTTCCACAAGGCCCTGACCTCGGTGTGGGAGTTCGTGGGCGTGGTCAACAAGTACGTGGACACCACCGCGCCCTGGGCCCTGGCCAAGGCCCCGGAGAAGGCCCCGCGCCTGGACCAGGTGCTCTACAACGCCTGCGAGGCCCTGCGGGCCGTGGGCCTTCTGGTGTTCCCGTTCCTGCCCGGCACGGGGCGGGAGATCTGGCGTCGGCTGGGGCTGCCCCGGCCGGTGGACGAGGGCCGTTTGGAGGAGCTCCGCACCTGGGGCGGCCTTCCGGCCGGCGTGCGCACGGAGCGGGGGAAGAGCCTGTTCCCCCGGATCGAGGTCCGGTGATCGTCGACACCCACGCCCACCTCACCCTGGAGGGGCTGCGGGAGGACGTGGAAGGGGTCCTCTCCCGCGCCCGCCGGGCCGGGGTGGGCGCCGTGATCACGGTGGGCATCGACCCGGAGGACAGCCGCGAGGCCGTGGCCGTGGCCGAGGCCCGGTCCGGGGTGTGGGCCACGGTGGGGGTGCATCCCCACGAGGCGGCCCGGGTCACGGACGCCCATCTGGACGACCTGGCCGACCTGGCCCGGTCGTCGGATCGCGTGGTGGCCTGGGGGGAGATCGGGCTCGACTACTTCCGGGACCGCTCTCCGCGGGAGGCCCAGCAGCAGCGGTTCCGGGACCAGCTTCGGAGGGCCCGGGAGCTGGGCCTGCCCGTGGTGATCCACGACCGGGAGGCCCACGAGGACACCCTGCGGATCCTGAAGGACGAGGCCGGGGAGGGCCTGCGGGGGGTGTTCCACTGCTTCTCGGGCGACCTGGCCCTGGCCCGGGAGGTGCTGACCCTGGGGTTCTACCTGTCGGTGCCTGGCACGGTGACCTACCCCCGCAACGACCGGTTGCGCGAGGTGGTGGCCCACGTGCCCCTGGAGCGGGTGCTCCTGGAGACCGACTGCCCGTTCCTGGCGCCCCAGCCGAAGCGGGGCCGGACCAACGAGCCGGCGTACGTCGTGCACACCGCGGCCGAGGTGGCCCGGGTGCGCGGGCTCGAGGTGGAGGACGTGGCCCGCATCACCACCCGGGCGTGCCGGGATCTGTTCGGGATCGGGGAGGTCCGGGCCACCCCCATCGCTTATCCGATCCGTCGGAGCCTGTACCTGAACGTGACCGACCGGTGCACCAACCGGTGCGCCTTCTGCCCCAAACACCGGGCCCCGGTGGTGAAGGGCCACGACCTGGCCCTGGACCGCGAGCCCACGGCCGACGAGGTGCTGGCGGCGGTGGAGGCCCAGGGCGGCCCCGATGCGTGGGACGAGGTGGTGTTCTGCGGGTTCGGGGAGCCCCTGCTTCGGCTCGACCTGGTCAAGCAGGTGGCCCGGGAGCTGCGGGCCCGGGGCGCCCGGCGGATCCGGGTCAACACCGACGGGCTCGCCAGCGCGGTGCACCGCCGCGACGTGCCGGCCGAGCTCGCGGGCCTGGTGGACGCCGTGTCGGTCAGCCTGAACGCGCCCGATGCCGAGACGTACGAGCGGCTGTGTCGTCCGGGCATTCCGGACGCCTACCGGGCCGTGCTGGGGTTTCTGGTCCAGGCCCGGGAGCACATCCCCGAGGTCACGGCCTCGGTGGTGGCCGTGCCGGGGCTGGACGTGGAGGCGTGCCGCCGCCGGGCCGAGGAGCTGGGGGTGCGGTTCCGGGTTCGGCCGTACAACGAGGTGGGGTAGGGGAGACCCGACGCGGCGCCCGATGTGCCGGCCGCCCGCGGGGCGGCCTTTTTGTTAGCGCCGGATCCTACGGGGGATCCGGCGACAAAACGGGCCCGTTTTTTCCGGAGGGCGAGCCAAGGAGCCGCACGCGGCTCTCCAACAGATCCCATGCCCCCCGGACTGTGAGGTGCTGGCGCAGACCTAGGAGATAGAGGAGGCTTTCAGCCTCCCAGCTTTCTAGCTTTCCAGCGGGCCGAAGGCCCCAACGATTCGAGGAGGAAGTTCCGATGAGCCGGATGCCGATCACGAGGCAGGGATACTCGAGGCTTCGCGAGGAGCTGGAACGGTTGAAAAAGGTGGACCGGGTCGAGATCGTCAAGGAGATCCAGGCCGCCCGGGCCCACGGCGACATCTCGGAGAACGCCGAGTACCACGCCGCCCGGGAGAAGCAGGGGTGGATCGAGGCGAAGATCCGGGACCTGGAGACCAAGCTGGCCGAGTCGGACATCGTGGACCCGCCCCGCGGGCCCCAGGAGCGGGTGCGGTTCGGGGTGCGGGTGCGGCTCGAGGACCTGGACACCGGCGAGGAGAAGGTCTACGAGATCGTGGGCCCCCACGAGTCCGACGTGAACGAGGGCCGGATCTCCATCACCTCCCCCCTGGCCCGGGCGCTCCTGAACAAGGAGGTGGGCGACGACGTGGAGGTGGACGCCCCCCGGGGCGTCAAAGAGTACGAGATCCTGGAGATCGAGGGGTTGGGAAGCTAGCCCGGCAGATCCCACCCTCGCCCTCCCTCTCCCGCGGGGGGGGCGGCGGGGCGAGGAACCCCTGCCCGCCCTTCCATCCCAACGTCCGAACGTCCCACCGTTCCTGGAGGATCTTCCATGACCCAGACCGTGTACGAGACGAACCTGGAGGGGCTTCGGCTGGTGAGCCGGGGCAAGGTGCGCGACATCTACGATCTCGGGGAGCACCTCCTGATCGTGACCACCGACCGGCTGAGCGCCTACGACGTGATCCTGCCCACCCCGATCCCCGGCAAGGGCGAGGTGCTGACCCGGCTGTCGGTTCACTGGTTCGGCCGCACCCAAGACCTGGTGCCCAACCACCTGGTTTCGGCCGATCCGGCCGAGTTCCCCGAACCGGCCCGGCGCCACGCCGAGGTTTTGGCGGGCCGGAGCATGCTGGTCAAGAAGGCGAAGCCCCTGCCGGTGGAGTGCATCGTCCGGGGCTACCTGAGCGGCTCCGGGTGGAAGGACTACCAGAGGACCGGGGCGGTGTGCGGGATTCCCCTTCCGGAGGGGCTCCGGGAGTCCGAACGGCTCCCCGAGCCGATCTTCACCCCCTCCACCAAGGCCGAGGTGGGCGACCACGACGAGAACATCCCGTTCTCCCGGGTCGAGGAGCTGATCGGTCCGGACCTGGCCCGGCGGGTGCGCGACCTGGCCCTGGCCGTGTACCAGAGGGGGGCGGACGAGGCGGCCGACAAGGGGATCCTGATCGCCGACACCAAGATGGAGTTCGGGCTGCTCGGGGACGAGCTGATCCTGATCGACGAGCTGCTCACCCCGGACTCGTCCCGGTTCTGGCGGGCCGCCGACTACCGGGTGGGGGTGCCGCAGGAGAGTCTGGACAAGCAGTACGTGCGCGACTACCTGTCGGGTCTCGACTGGGACAAGACCCCGCCGGGCCCGGAGCTGCCCCCGGAGGTGGTGACCGAGACCTCCCGCCGATACCGGGAGATCCTCGGCATCCTCACCGGACAGCTCCCGTAGGCTTGGCACGGTGCCGTCGGTGGGCATGGGGTTCAGGAACCGTCCGACTGCCCATCTACCCAGCCGCCTGGCGGGCCGAAGGCCCAAAGCTGCCGGGCAGCGGATCGGGTGCACCGGATGAGGAGGGTGGGCACCATGGGATGGAGGCGCACCGCCGGAATCGTCGCCGCCGCCCTGGCCTCACCGGTGTTCGGTCTGTGGGCCCGGTGGGGCGGGTGGCGCCGGGCGATGCCGGCGTGGGCCCGGTTCTGCGCCGCGGCGCTGGCCCTCCGGGTCGACCGGAGGGGGCCGGCGCCGCCGCCGGCCGGGCTGGTGGCCGCGAACCACGTGGGCTACCTGGACATCCTGTGCCTGGCGGCGACGGTGCCGGGCCGGTTCGTGGCCAAGGACGAGATCCATGGGTGGGCCCTGTTCGGAGCCCTGGCCCGGTGCGGGGGGACGGTGTTCCTCGACCGGGACCGGCCCCGGGACTGCCTGCCCTGGGTGGACGAGCTGACCCGGCTGTTGGCCGGGGGGGAGCGGGTCGTCCTGTTCCCCGAGGCCGGGGTCTCGGCCGACGGGAAGACCCTGGGAACGTTTCGGCCCATGCTGTTCGAGGCGGCCATGCGCACGGGTGCGCCCGTGATCCCGGTGGCGGTGCGCTACCTGGAGCCCCCCGACCCGCGGGTGTGGGCGTGGATCGACGAGCCGGACCTGTGGCGGCACATGCGGACCCGACTGGTCCCCGCGGGCCCGATCCGGGCCGAGGTGCGGGTGGCTCCGCCCCTGGACCCGGCCCGGTTCCCCGACCGAAAGGCCCTGGCCGCGGCCGCCCGGCAGACGGTGGCGGAGATGTGGCGGGGCGAGACGGCTGGGCCGAAGGCCCCAGACCGACCACCGACGACCGAAGGACCCCCATGACCGACGCCCGCTTTCCTGACGAACTGGCCGGGGCGGCCACCCTTCAGCAGGTGCTGGACGAGCGGGTCCGGCGCCAGGGCGGTGAGGTGTGGTTGACCTTGTATGCCAAGGACCGGGTGGGTTGTCGCCTCACCTACGCCGACCTTCGGGAGGGGGCCGGCCGGTGGGCGGCCCTCCTGGCCCGGGAGGGGGTGGGGCCGGGGAGCGCCGTGCTCCTGATCCTTCCCACGGAGCGGGCGTTCTACGAGGCCTACTGGGGCATCCTCCTGGCGGGGGGGGTGCCGGTGCCGGCCTACCCGCCGGTGCGCATGGGGCGTCTGGAGGAGTACCTGGACGGCCTGGCCCGGGTGGCCTCGACCGCAGGGGTTCGGCACCTGGTGACCAACGGTCTGATCCGGCCCCTGGTCCGACCCGTGGAGGACCGCATCGGCGAGAAGGTGCGGTTCCTGACCCCGGGCGACGCGTCCGCCGCGGGCGACGGACCCCGGTTGGCGGTCCGGCCCGACGACCTGGCCCTGCTCCAGTTCACCTCGGGGTCCACGGGGGCCCAGAAGGGCGTGATGCTGACCCACGCCAACCTCTTGGCCAACCTCCGGGCCATCGCCCACGGAATCCGGCCCGGGCCGGGCGACGTGGCGGTGTCGTGGCTGCCGCTCTACCACGACATGGGGTTGATCGGGCTCATGCTGGGCTCCCTGTACTTCGGCATCCCCTTGGTGGCGTGCTCGCCCATCGACTTCCTGCGGCGGCCGGTGCGGTGGCTGCGCATGTTGTCCGACCACGGGGGCACCCTCACGGCCGGGCCGAACTTCGCCTACAGCCTGGTGGCCCGCAAGGTCCGGGACGCGGATCTCGCCGGCCTGGACCTGTCGGCGCTAAGGGTGGCCCTGTGCGGGGCCGAGCCGATCCACCCCTCCACCGTGGAGGCGTTCACCCGCCGGTTCCAGGCCGTGGGGCTTCGGCCGGAGGCGTTCTTCCCGGCCTACGGCCTGGCGGAGAACACCCTGGCGGTGTCCTTCTCCGACCTGGGCCGTCCCCCACGGCTGCAGGCGGTGCGTGCCGACCGGCTCGAGGCCGAGGGCCGGGCCGAGCCGTGCCCGCGGGGGGACGGTGCCAGGGTGCTGGTGAGCGTGGGGCGGCCGCTGCCCACGGTGGATGTGGCGGTGGTGGACGAGGCCGACCGCCCCGTGCCCGAGGGCGTGCGGGGCGAGATCGTGGTGCGGGGCCCGTCCGTCATGAAGGGGTATTACGGAAACCCCGAGGCCACGGCAGACACCCTCCGGGGCGGGTGGCTCCACACCGGTGACTTGGGGTTCTTCCTGGACGGGCACCTCTATGTGTCGGGCCGGAAGAAGGACCTGGTGATCAAGGCCGGCCGGAACTACTTCGCCGAGGACCTGGAGGCCGCCGCCGCCCGGATCGAGGGGGTGAAGCCCGGCGGGGTGTGCGCCTTCTCCGTGGAGCGGGAGGACCGGGGCACCGAGGAGGTGGTCCTGGTGGTGGAGACCCGGGACCCCCACCCGCGGGAGGGTCTGGCCGACGAGGTGCGGGCGGCCGTGGCCTCCGCCACGGGGTGCCGCCCCGACCGGGTGGTCGTGGTGCCCGCCCGGACCCTGCCCAAGACCTCGTCGGGCAAGCTCCAGCGCTTCCGGGCCCGTGCATGGTACCTGGACGGCACCCTGACCCGCCGGGGCGGAGAGCGCCGCACCACGGGTCTGGGGGCGTACCTGCTGGCGTGGGGCCGGGACGTGGTGCAGCGGCTTCGGCGTTGACACGGCGCAGGGCCGCAAAGTAGATTCCAGCGTTCCGTGCCTGCGCCGGGCCGGGGTTTCCTTTCCCCCCGGTCGGCGTCCCGGTCCGCCGCCGCGGCCGGCCGGGCCCGGTGGCCCGGGGGACGCCGCGGGGCGGTCCGTCGGATCAGCCGCTTGTCGGTGTTCATTGGCGAGAGGGGTTCCCAATGGGTGAGATCCGTGTGGCCATCGTGGGGGTGGGCAACTGCGCGGCGGCCCTCCTCCAGGGGATCGAGTACTACCGCCGGAACCCGGCCGAGTCGATGGGGCTCATGCACCCTGTGGTGGGGGGGTACCGGCCGTGGGACATCCGGGTGGTGGCGGCCTTCGACGTGGACGAACGCAAGGTGGGGCGGCCGGTGGAGCGGGCCATCCTGGCCCCGCCCAACTGCATCCGGCCCATCTGCCCCGACCTGCCGCCGACCGGGGTGACGGTCCAGATGGGGCCCGTGCTCGACGGGGTGGCCCCCCACATGGCCGACCATCCGGCCGACCGGGCGTTCCGGATCGCCCGGGCCGAGCCCGTGGACGTGGCCCGGGTGCTCCGGGAGACCGGGGCGGAGATCCTGGTGAACTACCTGCCGGTGGGCAGCGAGGAGGCGGCCCGGCACTACGCCCGGTGCTGCCTCGAGGCCGGGGTGTCGTTCGTGAACTGCATGCCCGTGTTCATCGTGTCGGACCCCGAGTGGGGGGAGCGGTTCCGGCAGGAGGGCATCCCGTGCGTGGGGGACGACGTCAAGAGCCAGGTGGGGGCCACGGTGGTCCACCGGGTGCTCGCCCGGCTCATGGCGGAGCGGGGCGCCGTGCTGGAACGCACCTACCAGCTCAACACCGGCGGCAACACGGACTTCCTGAACATGCTGGAGCGGGACCGGCTCCGGTCGAAGAAGATCTCCAAGACCGAGGCGGTCCAGTCGGTGCTGCCCGAGCCGCTGCCCAGCGAGAACATCCACATCGGCCCCTCGGACTACGTGGCCTGGCAGAACGACAACAAGGTGTGCTTCCTGCGGATGGAGGCCCGGGGGTTCGGCGGCGCGCCCATCGAGATCGAGGCCCGGCTGTCCGTGCAGGACTCCCCCAACTCCGGGGGCGTGGCCGTGGACGCGATCCGGGTGTGCAAAGTGGCCCGGGACCGGGGCGACGCGGGTCCGCTGCTCGCCATCTCGGCGTACACGATGAAGCACCCCCCCCAGCAGATGCCCGAGCCCGAGGCCCGCGCCCGGATCGAGGCATACCTGGCCCAGGGCCGGTGATGCTGGCCGGAGGCCCGGCGGAGCGGGCGTTCCGGGGCGTGCTCCAGGCCCTGGTCGTGGGGCCCCTGACGCGTCGGGGCGTGTCCCCGGACACGCTGACCGGGGCCGGGCTGGTCCTGTCGGCCGTGGCTGGGGGGCTCGCCTGGGCCTGGCCCGTGGCGGCCGGGGTCACGGTGTTGGTGGGGGGCGTGATGGACGCCCTGGACGGTTCCCTGGCCCGGGCCGCCGGCAAGGCGACCCGGGCCGGCGCATTTCTGGACTCCACCCTGGATCGATACGGCGAGTTCCTGGTGCTTGCGGGTCTGTGGCTGCGCGCCTCGGCCACGGATCACCCCCTGGCGGCCGGCGCGTTCGCCCTGGCCGCGGTCCAGGGGGCGCTGATGGTCAGCTATGCCCGGGCCCGGGCCGAGGGGCTGGGGCATCCGCTGCGGGGGGGATGGTTCGAGCGGCCGGAGCGGGTGCTCCTGATGGCCCTGGGGCTCCTGGCGAGCCCGTGGGAGGGGGCGTTGGGGCTGGGGCGGGGCGGGGCGGCCCTGGCCACCCTGGCCGTGCTGGCCGCGGGGGCCAACGCCACGGCCCTGGACCGGATCCGGCGGGGCCGCCGGGCCCTGCGGGCGGGGGAGGGGTAGCGTGGAGTTCTGCGCCCTCGCCAGCGGCAGCCGTGGCAACGCGGTGTACGTGGGGGCCGGCGGCCGGGGCGTGCTGGTGGACGCCGGCCTCCCGGGCCGGGAGATCGAGCGGCGCCTCGCCGCGGCCGGCCTGGAGGACCGGCGGATCGAGGCCGTGGTGGTCACCCACGAGCACCGGGATCACCTGGCGGGGGTGGGGGTGTGGTGCCGCCGGTTCCGGGTGCCCGCCTGGATGACCCCGGCCTGCCGAGAGGCTGCGGAGGCGGTGCTCGGGCCGGGGGCCCTGCGGGGGGTGGAGGTCCGGGAGTTCGCCCCGGGCGAGTCGTTCGAGGTGGCGGGGCTGGAGGTGCTGGCCGTGCCGGGGTGCCACGACGCGGCCGACCCCGTGGCCCTGCGGGTCTCGGACGGCGCCTCGGCCCTGGGGCTCGCCACGGACCTGGGGTTCGTGCCCCAGGCGGTGCGCCACGCCCTGGAGGGGTGCGACGGCCTGTACCTGGAGTCGAACCACGACGAGGAGCGGCTGTTCAACGGCCCCTACCCGTGGTTCCTGAAGCAGCGCATCCGGTCGCGCCACGGCCACCTGAGCAACGGCGACTGCGCCCGCCTGGTGGACGAGGTGCTCCACCCCGGCCTGCGGGCCGTGGTGCTGGGCCACCTGTCCGAGACGAACAACGAACCGCACCTGGCCTACGGATGCACCCGCGAGGTGCTGGCCACCCGCGGGGCCCGGGACGACGTGCTGCTGCTGGTGGCCCGCCAGGACCGCCCCGGCCGGGTGGTGGACCTCGGCCGGCGGGGAAGAGGCTAGAGACTAGAGACTAGAAACTAGAAACTGGGGTTTTGGGGGCTTGCCTCCCAGCCTCCTAGCTTTCCAGCGGGCCGAAGGCCCCAGACCGACGACCGTAGACCGACGACCGTGGACCGTAGACCGTAGACCGGAGTTCCCCCCATGATCCCTCGCTACACCCGGCCCGAGATGGCCGCCGTATGGTCCGACGAGAACCGGTTCCGCAAGTGGCTCGACGTGGAGATCTACGCCTGCGAGGCGTGGAACCGCCTGGGCCGGATCCCGGACGAGGATCTGCGGCAGATCCGGGAGAAGGCCGCGTTCGAGGTGGACCGGATCGCCGAGATCGAGGCCGAGGTCAAGCACGACGTGATCGCGTTCCTGACCAACGTGGCCGAGCACGTGGGTCCCCCGTCCCGCTACATCCACATGGGCATGACCTCGTCCGACGTGCTCGACACGGCCCTGGCGATGCTGTGCGTCGAGGCCACCGACCGGATCCTGGCCCAGGCCGAGCGGCTGTGCCGGGTGCTCCGGCGCCGGGCCCACGAGTTCAAACGGGTGCCCCAGATGGGCCGGTCCCACGGCATCCACGCCGAGCCGATCACCTTCGGGCTGAAGCTCGCTCTTTGGTACGACGAGATGACCCGCAACCTGGATCGGCTCCGCCGCGCCCGCGAGATCATCGCCGTGGGCAAGATCTCGGGGGCCGTGGGCACCTTTGCCAACGTGGACCCGTTCGTGGAGGAGTACGTGTGCGAGCGGGCGGGCCTGCGGCCGGCGCGGGGCTCGACCCAGGTGGTCAGCCGGGACCACCACGCCGAGTTCTTCAGCATGCTGGCCCTGGTGGGCGCCAGCATCGAGAAGTTCAGCGTGGAGATCCGGCACCTGCAGCGCACCGAGGTGCTGGAGGCCGAGGAGTACTTCTCGGCGGGCCAGAAGGGCTCGTCGGCCATGCCCCACAAGCGCAATCCCATCGCCACCGAGAACCTCACCGGCTGCGCCCGGCTCCTGCGCTCGTACGCCCAGGCCGCCCTGGAAAACGTGGCCCTGTGGCACGAGCGCGACATCTCCCACTCCAGCGTCGAGCGGGTCATCGCGCCCGACGCCACCACCCTGCTCCACTACATGCTGCACCGGTTCACAAACGTGATCGAGAACCTCGTCGTGTACCCCGAGAGGATGGAGCGGAACCTGAACCTCACCGGCGGGCTCATCTACAGCCAGCGGGTGCTCCTGAAGCTGGTGGAGAAGGGGGTCCGCCGAGAGGACGCCTACCGCATGGTCCAGCGCAACGCCATGAGGGTGTGGGAGGAGGGCGCCGACTACAAGGCGCTGCTGCGCCAGGACCCGGACGTGGGCCGGCTTTTGTCGGCCGAGGAGATCGACGAGGCGTTCGACATCGGCTACCATCTCAAGCACGTGGACACGATCTTCCAGCGGATCTTCGGGGAGGACGATTCGTAGCTTTCCGGGGGGGCCGAAGGCCCCAGACCGACGACCGGAGACCGATTCAATGGCGCATCGAGTGGAGGTGGGGATCCGGCCCGAGTTCCGGGATCCCCGGGGAGAGGGGGTGGCGCGGGAGGTGCGGGAGTTCCTGCACCTGCCCGTGGAAGAGGTCCGCACCCTGGACGTGTACACCCTGGACCTGGGGCTGGGAGACGACGACCTCGCCGCCGTGGGCGACGCCCTGGTGGACCCCGTGATCCAGGAGTGGACCCTGGGCGAGCCCTACGGCCCCCGGGGGTTCCCGGGGTTCCACTGGGCCGTGGAGGTGGGGTTCCTGCCGGGCGTCACCGACAACGTGGGCCGCACGGCCAAGGAGGCGGTGGAGATGCGCCTCGGCCGCGGGTTCTCCCACGACCGTCAGGTGTACACCGCGGTCCAGTACCTGATCCGGGGCGAGGCGCTGACCCGCGACCAGGTGGAGCGGCTGGCCCGCGATCTCCTGGCCAACGAGCTGATCCACCGGTGGCGGGTGCTCTCGGCGGCGGAGTTCGCACGGGCCGGCGGGTTCCCCGCCGAGGTGCCGCGGGTGCGGGGCGGCGGCGGGGGCCGGGTCGGGGCCGTGGATCTGGAGATCCCGGACGAGGCGCTGCTGGCCCTGTCCCGGCAGCGGCTGCTGGCCCTGTCCCTGGACGAGATGCGGGCGATCCGCGACCACTACCGCGACCCGGCGGTCCGCCGCCTCCGGAAGGACCTGGGGTTGCCGGCCGGGCCCACCGACGTGGAGCTGGAGTGTTTGGCCCAGACCTGGTCGGAGCACTGCAAGCACAAGATCTTCAACGCCACCATCGAGTACCACGACGAGACCGGCACCCGCCGGACCATCCGGAGCCTGTTCAAGACCTACATCGTGGGGGCCACGGAGCGGGTGCGCCGGGGCAAGGGGGACCGGGACTTCTGCCTGTCGGTGTTCAAGGACAACGCCGGGGTGATCGCGTTCAACCAGGACTGGAGCCTGTGCTTCAAGGTGGAGACCCACAACTCGCCCTCGGCCCTCGATCCTTACGGCGGGGCGCTCACCGGCATCGTGGGGGTGAACCGTGACCCCATGGGCACCGGCATGGGGGCCCGGCTCATCTTCAACGTGGACACCTTCTGTTTCGCCGACCCGTTCCTCGAGGGCGAGCTGCCCCCTCGGCTCCTGCACCCCCGGCGCATTTACGAGGGCGTGGTGCGAGGGGTGGAGCACGGCGGCAACAAGAGCGGGATCCCCACCGTAAACGGGTGCGTGGTGTTCGACGACCGGTACCTGGGCAAGCCCCTGGTGTACTGCGGCACCGCCGGCCTGATCCCCCGGGAGGTGGCCGGCCGGCCCGGCCACGAGAAGGCCGCCCGGCCGGGGGACCGCATCGTGATGGTGGGGGGCCGCATCGGCAAGGACGGCATCCACGGCGCCACGTTCTCGTCCGAGGAGCTCCACGAGGGGAGCCCGGCCACCGCCGTGCAGCTAGGCGACCCGATCACCCAGAAGCGGCTCTACGACTTCCTGCAGATCGCCCGAGACCGGGGCCTGTACAGCTCGATCACCGACAACGGGGCCGGGGGGCTGTCCTCCAGCGTGGGGGAGATGGCCGAGCAGTCGGGCGGCGCCCGACTGGACCTGGGGCGGGCCCCCCTGAAGTACCCCGGCCTGGACCCCTGGGAGATCCTGGTGTCCGAGTCCCAGGAACGGATGACCCTGGCCGTGCCCCCCGAGAACGTGGAGGCGTTCCTGGGCCTGGCCCGGGAGATGCGGGTGGAGGCCACGGACCTGGGGGAGTTCACCGACGAGGGCGCGTTCCACGTGCTCCACGACGGCCGCACCGTGGCGTACCTGCCCCTCGGGTTCCTGCACGAAGGCCTGCCCGAGATGCGGCTTCGGGCCCGCTGGGAGAAGCCGGTGCACCCCGAGCCCACGTTCCCTTGCCCCGGCGACCTGACCGACGAGCTCACGGGGTTGCTGGGTCGGCTGAACGTCTGCTCCAAGGAGTCGATCGTCCGCAAGTACGACCACGAGGTCCAGGGCGGCAGCGTGGTGAAGCCGTTCGTGGGGGTGGTGAACGACGGCCCTTCGGACGCCGCCGTCGTCCGTCCGGTGCTCGAGAGCTTCGAGGGGGTGGTCACGGCCAACGGGATCGTGCCCCGGTACAGCGACATCGACACCTACGCCATGGCCGCGGCCGCGGTGGACGAGGCCGTGCGAAACGCCTTGTGCGTGGGGGCGAGCCTGGACCACCTGGCGGCGCTGGACAACTTCTGCTGGTGCGACCCGGTGGCGAGCGAGAAGAACCCCGACGGGGAGTACAAGCTGGCCCAGCTGGTCCGGGCCAACGAGGCCCTGTACGACCTCACGGTGGCCTACGGCATCCCGCTCATCTCGGGCAAGGACTCCATGAAGAACGACTACGTGCACGGGGACCTCAAGATCTCCATCCCCCCGACCCTGCTCGTGAGCGTGATCGGCCGAATCGAGGACGTGCGCCGCTGCGTCACCATGGACGCCAAGCGGCCCGGCGACCGGGTGTACGTGCTGGGGATCACCCGGCCTGAGCTGGGGGGGTCGGAGTACTGGGCCGCCCACGGCTTCGTGGGGAACCGGGTGCCCCGGGTCCGGCCCGAGGAGACCCTGCCCCTGTACCGAGGCCTGGAGAACGCCATCCGCCGGGGCTGGGTGGCGTCGTGCCACGACTGCTCGGACGGCGGGCTGGCCGTGGCCCTGGCGGAGACGGCGTTCTCCGGGGGGCTCGGGATCGAGGCCGACCTGTCCGGCGTGCCCATGGACCGGGTGGAGCGGGACGACGAGCTGCTGTTCAGCGAGTCGCCCGGCCGGTTTGTGGTTACGGTGCGGCCCGAGCACGCCGGGGCGTTCGAGGAGGCGCTGGCCGGCACCGCGTTCGCTCCGGTGGGCACGGTGACGGCCGACCCGGTGCTGGTGCTGCGTGGGATCGACGGCCGGCCGGTGGTGAACGCCCGGATCGACGAGCTCAAGCGGGCCTGGCAGGCCCCCCTGGCCGCCCTGGGATGACTTCCGCTTGAAGGCTAGGAGGCTAGGAGGCTAGGAGGCTTGAAAACCTCCCGGATTCCCATACGTTCTAGGAATCACCGGGCCTCTTTGCCTCCACCCCACGGTCCGGGGGGTATGGTCTAGTCTCTAGTTTCTAGTCTCTAGTCTCTAGACGGCCCCGCAGGGGCCCGACGATGCTTCCCTCCCCGAGGTTTGACGCGATGCCCAAGGTGAAGGCCCTGGTGCTGACCGGAAACGGCACCAACTGCGAACGCGAGATGGCCCATGCGTGCCGGCTGGCCGGTGCCGAGGCCACCGTGGTGCACACGGCCGAGGTGTTCGCCGGCCGGGTGCGGCTGGCGGACTACGACTTCCTGAACCTCCCCGGCGGGTTCCTGGACGGCGACGACCTGGGCGCGGCCAAGGCCGGGGCGGTTCGGTTCCGGTACGGCCGGGTGCGGGACAACGGGACCCACCGGTTCTTCGACGACCTCATGGCCTTCGTGGCGGCCGGCAAGCTGGTGCTGGGCGTGTGCAACGGGTTCCAGCTCCTGGTGAAGCTCGGTCTCCTTCCGGCCTTGGGCGAGAGGTACGGCGAGCCCACCGCGAGCCTCACCCACAACGATTCGGGTCGGTTCGAGGACCGGTGGGTCTACCTGCGGGTCGATCCGGCGACCCCGTGCGTGTTCACCCGGGGCCTGGACAGGCTGTACTACCCGGTGCGCCACGGCGAGGGAAAGTTCGTGACCGGATCGCCCCGGGTCCTGGCCGAGATGGAGTCGGCAGGGCTCGTGGCGCTCCGGTACACCGACCCCCAGGGCAATCCCACCCAGGCCTACCCCTGGAACCCCAACGGCAGCCCCGCCGCCGTGGCCGGGGTGTGCGACCCGACCGGCCGGGTGTTCGGGCTGATGCCCCACCCCGAGGCGTTCCTCCACCGGACCAACCACCCCCGGTGGACCCGGGAGGACCTGCCCGAGGAGGGCCAGGGCCTGGCGCTGTTCCGCAACGCCGTGGAGTACTTGAGAGGCTAGAGTCGTGTTCCGGAAATTTCGCGGTTATCCCAGCAGGGGGTGGGGCTGGGGGCCCCTCCTTCGCTGAACGGCCTCGCAGGTGCCGCCTCGGCGCGGTCCGCTGCGGCGCGTGAGGGCACGCGCCGCAGCCGCACCGCTCGCGCCGGGCGGCCCTAGCTGCTCGGCCGTCGCGCTTCGTCGGAGCCCCCAGCCCCACCCAACAACCAACAACCGAGGACCAACGACCGATCCCATGGACAAACACTGGCACGACCACTGCGGGGTGTTCGGCATCTACAACCACCCCGAGGCTGCGAACCTCACCTACCTGGGGCTCCACGCCCTCCAGCACCGGGGCCAGGAGAGCGCCGGCATCGCCGTGGCCGAGGGCGACGGCATGCGGTTCCACCTGGGCATGGGGCTGGTGCACGATATCTTCGACGAGCCCACCCTCGAACGGCTCCGGGGCGTGCACGCCATCGGGCATGTGCGCTACTCCACCGCCGGGTCGAGCGAGCTCAAGAACGCCCAGCCGTTCGTGGTGGAAACGGTCCACGGCTCGATCGCGTTCGCCCACAACGGCAACCTGGTCAACGCCGAGGCCCTCAGGCTCCGGCTGGAGGAGGAGGGCAGCATCTTCCGGGGCAGCTCCGACACGGAGGTGATCGCCCACCTCTACGCCCGCAGTCGCAAGGAGAAGCTGGTGGACCGGCTGGTGGACGCCCTGGGCCAGGTGGAAGGGGCGTACAGCCTGCTCGTGCTGATCGAGAAGCGGCTCATCGCGGTGCGCGACCCCCACGGGTTCCGGCCGCTGATCCTGGGCAAGGTCAAGGACTCGTACGTGGTGGCTTCGGAGACCTGCGCCCTGGACCTGATCGGCGGCGAGTACCTGCGCGAGGTGGAGCCGGGGGAGCTGGTGATGATCAGCGCCAAGGGTCTGGAGAGCCTCCGGCCGTTCGACCCCGTGCCGCCCCGGCGGTGCGTGTTCGAGCACATCTACTTCGCCCGGCCCGACTCGGTGGTGTTCGGCCAGTCGGTCTACCGGGTGCGTACCGCCCTGGGCCGGGAGCTGGCCCGGGAGCACCCGGTGGAGGCGGACGTGGTGATCCCGGTGCCCGACTCGGGCATCGTGGCCGCCCTGGGCTACAGCGAGGCCTCGGGGATCCCGTTCGGCATGGGGCTGATCCGGAACCACTACGTGGGCCGGACCTTCATCGAGCCGGAGCAGTCGATCCGGCACTTCGGGGTGCGTCTCAAGCTCAATGCGGTGCGGGGCGTGCTCCAGGGCAAGCGGGTGGTGGTGGTGGACGACTCGATCGTGCGGGGCACCACGAGCCAGAAGATCGTGAAGATGATCCGGGAGGCTGGTGCCCGGGAGGTGCACATGCGGATCTCCTCGCCGCCCACCACCTACCCCTGCTACTTCGGCATCGACACGCCCACCCGCACCGAGCTCATCGCGGCCAACCACACGGTGGACGAGATCAACCGGTTCCTGACCTCGGACTCCCTGGGGTACCTGAGCCACGAGGGGCTGCGGCGGGCCACCAAAGGAGACGGGTACGAGTTCTGCGACGCCTGCTTCACCGGCGCCTACCCGGTGGGCAGTTGCTGCGACGAATGCTAGAAACTGAAGACTAGAGACTAGAGACTGGGGCCTCGGCCCAAAGAAAAGGACCCGGAATGACCGAAGACATGCAAGCCCTGTGGCAGGAGCTGCTCTCCCTGGTGCGCGACAAGAGCTACGAGCGCCGCCGGGTGGTGCTGGCCTCGGGTCGTGAGAGCGACTTCTACGTGGACGGCAAGCAGACCGCACTCCACCCCCGGGGGGCGTACCTGATCGGCCGCCTGTTCTTCGACCGCCTCCGGGGGTTCGGCGAGGTGGAGGGGGTGGGGGGCATGACCTTGGGGGCCGACCCCCTGGCCACCGCCACCAGTCTGGTCTCCCAGCTCCAGGGGCGGCCCGTGCCGGCGTTCATCGTTCGCAAGGAGCCCAAGGGCCACGGCACCCGGCGGTGGATCGAGGGGGGCAAGAACCTGCGGCCCGGGGCGCGGGTGGTGGTGCTGGAGGACGTGGTGACCACCGGCGGGTCGAGCCTTCGGGCGATCGAACGGATCGAGGAGGAAGGGTATGCCGTGCTCGGCGTTCTGGCCCTGGTGGATCGCGAGGAGGGGGGAAGGCAGGCCATCGAGTCCCGGGGGTACCGGTTCGAGGCCCTGTTCACCAAGGCCGACGTGGTGGGCTGAGGTTTCGTTGGTACCCCGGCGGATAAACGGGTTCCATCGCTCCCTGCTCGGAGGGGCAAGGGACCTGTCGGAGAGCCGGGCGCGGCCCCTTGGCTCGCCGCGCAGCGCCTCTGACGCTCGGACCGCGAAACGGTTCGGATTGCACCGAGTTGTCGGGAAATCAGCTCTTCGGTCCTGTGCCTGCGCGGCGAATCGCAATGCCCGGCTTCGCGCCCGGCCGGAGGCGGGCCCCTTGCCCCGCCCCGCGAGATTGCGTGCCCGTTTGGGCACAGTGCTTGCGGCGCTGGTGGTCCTGGCCGCCTGCGCGCCGGCCCGGCGGGGGGTGTTCCTGACCCGGGACTTCGCAGACCCGGCCACGGCCTATGGCCGGGCACTCCGGGAGCATACCCGGAGCGCGGAGCTGTACAGCGGGTTCGACACCGTGGCCAAGGCCTGGGCCACCTGGCGCTCGCCCGCCCTGCGGGAGGCCCTGGTGGCCACCACGGCCGCGCGCTACCGTCTGGGGCCCGGCGAGGCCGAGCGGATGCGGGCCGAGGAGCTTCGGGCCGCGCGGTTGGCGTGGGAGTTCCACGTGGCGATCTACACCCCCTCTCCGGACACCAACGACCTGGAGAAGCCCGACACCCTGTGGCGGGCCGTGCTCGAGCTGCCCGACGGATCCCGGGGGGAGCCCGTGCAGGTGGTGGCCCTGCCCAAGAACGACAAGAGCCGGGTCGAGTACCCCTACGTGAGCCCCTGGACCCGGGAGTACACCCTGATCTTCCCCAAGACCGTCGAGCCGGGGCCCGATGCCCGCCCCGTGCTGTGGCTCACCGGGCCCTACGGCACCCTGCGGTTCGACTTCGGGCCTTCGGACCGGTAGGCCGTTTGTCGGGCGTCGTAAGTCGTTCGTCGCCCCGGTTCCCCGGGCAGCCCCTATCCCCCGCGGACCGTGGGGTGACACCAGCAGAGGCGAGGTGATGCTTAGAAGCTCCATCAGGCCGCTGCGGGGCCCTGCAACGGGGAAGGTAACGTTGCCTGATCCGGGGGGCAGAGCCGGCGGCGGGGCATGGGGTTCAGGAGCCAGAATGAAACCCATGCCCCCCGAGACCATGAGGTGACCCCAAAGAGGCGCGGTCATGCTTGGAACGGCTGGAAAGCAGTGAGGTTTTCAAGCCTCCGTCCCAGCCTCCCAGCTTTCTAGCCCTCGAGAGAGAGGAGGTGTTCCCGTGGCTGAGTGCATCTTCTGCAAGATCGTGTCGGGGGAGATCCCGGCCGACAAGGTGTGGGAGGACGACCACGCGGTGGCGTTTCGGGACATCCGTCCCATCGCGCCGGTGCACGTGCTCATCGTGCCCCGGGCCCACCGGGAGAGCTTCGCCGACCTGACCGCCGAGGACGCCCCGTTCCTGGCGAGCCTGGCCCGGGCGATCGGGGAGATCGCCGAGAAGGAGGGGGTGGCCCGGAGCGGCTACCGGCTGATCAGCAACACCGGGCCCGATGCCGGACAGGAGGTGTTCCATCTCCACGTGCACCTGCTGGGCGGCCGTCCCCTGGGCCCCATGTTGAAGAAGGCCTGACCGGGGAGCCGGGCGGGCGCTCGGCCGCATGCTATTCGCATTTGACACCGAGCCCGCTCTCGCCGATAATTCACGGTTTCCGAAGGGCCCATAGCTCAGTTGGTCAGAGCAGCCGGCTCATAACCGGCCGGTCCCTGGTTCGAATCCAGGTGGGCCCACCACTCGCGGGACAACCCATGGGGAGTTCGTTGGAACCGACGGCGATGCCGGGGGGAGGACGCGCGTGTCGCTGACCGTCTCCGAGATCGCCAGGGCGATGGAATCGGTGGCGCCCCTGTCCCTGGCCGAACCCTGGGATCGGCCGGGTCTGCAGCTGGGTGACCCCCGCGCCCGGGTCCGGACCGTGCTGGTGGCCCTCGACCCCTCCCCTGCGGCCGTGGCCGCGGCCCTGAGCCAAAAGGCCGAGCTCCTCCTCACCCACCACCCCCTCTTCCTCGAACCCCTTGCCTGCATCGACCTCTCGACCCCCCTGGGCCGGAAGATCCACGACCTGCTGACGGCAGGGGTGGCGGTGTACTGCGCCCACACCAACCTGGACCGAGCCGTGGGCGGGGTGAACGACCGGTTGGCCGCGAAGTTGGGGCTGGTGGAGGTGGAGCCGCTGCCCGAGCCCGGCAAGGACGGGCCGAGCCTGGGGCGGGTAGGGCGGTTGCCGGATCCGATGCCCCTGGCGGAGTTCGCCCGGGAGGCGGCAGGCCGCCTCTCGGCCCCCACCGCCCGGGTGGTGGGCGACCCGTTGCGCCGGGTGGCGCGGGTGGCGGTGTGCGGGGGCAGTGGGGCGTCGCTGTGGCGGGCCGCCCAGGCGGCCGGGGCCCAGGTGCTGGTCACGGGCGACGTGCGTCACCACGCCGCCCTCGACGCCCGGGAGGCGGGGATGGCCCTGGTGGACGTGGGCCACGCCGTGGGCGAGCGAAGCGCCGTGGAGGCGCTGGCCGAGGCGGTGCAAGCCGTTCCGCAAGGGGAACAAGGGGGGGTGAAGGTGGTGGTGCTGGAGGAAGACGAACCCTGGAGCCCGGTCCGAACCTGAAGAAGGGGACCGGGCTCCGGTTTCTCTGCGGTTTTCTCCGAGGGCCCGGCAGGCAGCCGGGCCGCAGTCCCAAAGAACCAGAAGGAGGCGACGTTGGAGACCGGACAGCAGGACGTGTTGACGCTATTGGAACGGCTGCAGCAGGTGGCGGACGAGATCGACCGGCTGACCGCCCGCCGCAAGGAGGCGGAGGAGGCCCGGGCCCGGGCCGAGGAGGACCTGCGGGAGACCCAGCAGAACCTCGACGCCTACCGCGAGCGGGCCCACGCCCTCGACATCGAGCGCCGCAAGCGGGAGCTGGCGATCAAGGACGGCAAGGAGCGGATCCAGCGGATCAAGTCGCGGATGGGCGATGTCAAGACGAGCCGCGAGTACCAGGCGGTGCTGGCCGAGATGAGCTCCGCGAAGCAGACCGTGGCCCAGGAAGAGCAGGCCCTGGAGCGGGACGTGGAGGAGCTCGAGGCCGTGCGGGTGGACATGGAGCGGATCGAGACCCGGGTGCGGGATCTCGAAGGCGCCCTGGCGGAGGCGGAGCAGCGTCTCAACTCGGTGATGGAGGAGACCGAGCAGGCCATGGCCGGGCACCGGGCCGAGGAGCAGAGGATCCTCGGCGACCTGCCCCAGGACGTGGTGGACCGGTACCGCCTCATCCGCTCGCGGCGGGGGGGGCTCGCGGTGGTCGAGGCCCGTGACGAGGCGTGCACGGCCTGCTACATGCGGATTCCTCCCCAGATGTACATCGAGATCATCCGGCGCACGCGGGTGCTCCAATGCCCCAACTGCCACCGGATCCTGGTGCCCCCGCGGGAAACGCCCGAGGCGGGGTGAGGCTTCGGTAACCGCGGAACCGAAGCTCGGGTATCTATTACCTCGGCGACGAACATGGGGGCATTCTCGGGGTCCGAACGCCGGAGGCGCTGCGCGGCGATCCAAGGGGCCGCGCCCGGCTCTCCGGCAGGTCCCTTGCCCCTCCGATCGGGGGAAGAGGGCGCCCAACGAACCGCCGGGTCAACATTCAAGTCCGTTCGATTTCCCGCCGAAAGAAGACGGGTGCGGCAGCGAGAGGGCGGGCGGCCGCCCCGGGGCACGGCCCCCGGGGAGGAAAGTCCGGGCTCCACAGGGCAGGGTGCTGGATAACGTCCAGTCGGGGCAACCCGAAGGAAAGTGCCACAGAGAACAGACCGCCCGGCCCTCAGCCGTGCTGGGGACCGGGTAAGGGTGAAACGGTGAGGTAAGAGCTCACCAGCGGTCCGGGCAACCGGGCCGGCTCGGTAAACCCCACCCGGAGCAAGGCCAAATAGGGGAGCGCAACGAGGGTGGCCCGCCCCAAGCTCCCGGGTAGGCCGCTGGAGGCCCGGGGAGACCCGGGTCCCAGAGGAATGGTCGCCGCCCCGAAAGGGGTACAGAACCCGGCTTACAGCCCTCCCGCCCGCACCCGTTTCCATGTAACTCCGGTCGTTGGTCGTTGGTCGTTGGTCGTTGGTCGGCGGTCTGCGGTCAACGGTCGTCGGTCTGGGGCCTTCGGCCAGCTAGGCGGCCGGGCGGCTCTCGAACCGCGCCAAAGCTAGGGGGGCATGGGAATCAGGGGTCAGAGGACAGACGTCAGTGGACGGGCCGTGGGTCCCGCGACGTCGCCTTGGCCACAGTGCCTTTGCCCTTTTTCTGGCTTCTGTCCCCTGAACTCTGGCTCCTGAACCGCAGGTCCCTTGCCCCGCCCTCGGCTGGGTATCCTTTGGTATGAGGGGGGCTTCCAAGTTTCCCCCGACGCGTACCTCGTTGACGGGGGCTGAGGGGGACCCCTACAATTCGTGCGCTTCGTCACTTTTCCGGAAAGGGGAGTTGCCAATGAGGCAGGTGCGCAGATGGGCCTGGGTCGTGGTGGGACTGGTGCTCTTCGCGGCGGCGGCCGTCCAGGCGGGCGAGGAGGCGGACGAGTGGGTGGGCAAGCCGGCCCCCGCCTTCGACCTGTCCGACCTGGACGGCAATCCGTACCGGCTGGCCGACCTGAGGGGCAAGGTGGTGTGGCTCAACTTCTGGGGGTTGCGGTGCGGGCCGTGCATCCGGGAGCTGCCCGAGCTCCAGAAGCTCTGGCAGAAGTACCGGGGCCAGGGGCTGGTGCTTCTGGCCGTGAACGCCGACGGGGTGGACGCCTCGTTCATCCGGCGACAGCTGGAGAGCCGTGAGGACCTCAAGGCCGCCGGGATCACCTTTCCGGTGACGCCGGATCCGGAGTTCGGCGTGATCGATGCCTACGGCCTGATGGGCGCCCCCCTGAACGTGATGATCGACAAGAAGGGGGTGATCCGGTTCCGGCACGAAGGGTACGAGGCCGGGGACGAGGCCACCTACGAAAAGACCCTCCGGGCCCTGCTGGCGGAGTAGCCGTCCATGGCGGCGGGGCTCCGGATCGCTGCGGTGGCGCCGCTCCTCCTGCTCCTTCTGGGGGCTGGATGCGCCGGGATGGGGGTGGAGGGTCCGGCGGTGCAGGTACCGGCCCCCCCACCCCCGGCCGACGGACACGTGGCCGTGGGCAAGGGGTACATCGACTTCGTGGGGCGGGACCTCGGGGGCAAGGAGGTCCGGCTCTCGGACCTGGTGGGCCGGAAGGTGGTGATCCTCCAGTTCTGGGGCATCCGGTGCAGCCCGTGCCTCGAGGAGATGCCGTTCCTGGCGGGGCTCCAGGAGCGCTACGGCCCCGAGGGCCTCCAGGTGCTCGGGGTCAATACCGACCGCACCGCGGCGGAGGCCCTGTCCCGCGCCATGGCGGAACGGAACCTGGCCCCCCCGTACCCGATCCTGGTGGATCCCGACCTGGCGATCTCCCAACACTACACGAAGTGGTTGATTCCGGTGACCGTGGTGATCGACCGGCGCGGCGTGGTGCGGGCGGTGCACACCGGGTTCAAGCGTGCGATGGCCCCGCGGTTCGAGGAAGAGGTGCGGGCGATCTTGAGGGAGAGCGGATGAGGCGTCTCGTTTGGGGGTTGATGTTCCTGCTGGTCGCCGGGCCGGCGGGTGCGGTGGATCTCGCGGGGTACGTGGGCAGCGCCCGGTGCGGGGAGTGCCACGCCGACAAGTACGAGGGGTGGAAGGAGACGTTCCACGCCACGGTGGTCCAGGACGCCCGGAAGAACCCCGACGTGATCCTGGGCGACTTCTCGGTGCCCAACCTGGGGTTCACCAAGGACGACGTGGACTACGTGATCGGCGGTCACTGGGACCAGCGGTACATGAAGAAGATCGGGGACGACTACTTCGTGCTGCCCAAGCTCTGGAGCATCCAGTCCCAGCAGTGGCGCCCCTACAACGTGTGGTCGTGGCGGAAGAAGCCCTACGGGAAGTTCTGCAAGGGCTGCCACGTGACCGGGTTCGACCCGGCCACCGGGGCCGTGGCCGAGCACCGGATCGGGTGCGAGGCCTGCCATGGGCCGGGCCGGGCCCACGCCGAGGCCGGGGGCGAGGGGCCGATCGTGCACCCGGGCAAGCTGCCCGAGGACCGGAGTGAGATGGTCTGCGCGGCGTGCCACGTGCGCGGCCGCGACCCGTCCGGAACCTACTACTTCCCGGTGGGGTTCCGGCCGGGCGAGGACCTGGGCCGGTACTACGTGCCCCTCGACAAACAGCCCGACGAGACGAACTCCCAGGCCATCCTGCGCAACTTCGCCAAGTGGAAGGAGGAGCGCAGCGGGAAGAACAAGGTGCGCTGCGACGTGTGCGGCATCTACGGCGCCGACAAGAAGCCCCGGAAGGAGGTGGAGGGGGCCATGTCGTTTTGCTTCGGCTGCCACGAGTTCAAGGACCGCTACGCCGAGCACACCCACCACCCCGACACGGCGAAGCTGGTGTGCTTCGACTGCCACGTCCAGCAGACCAAGGACCTGATGGCCCAGGAACAGGCGAAGCGGGACGTGCACTCCTACGGGTACTTTCTTGTGCACCCCGACAACTGCTATGATCGCCGGATCGAGCGGACCTGCCCCAAGTGCCACGGCGACCGGGGCCAGGAGTGGGCTCGCCGCACCGTGGAGCGGTGGCGGCGGCCCCTGGAGCTCGACCACTGACGCGGTCGGTAGAAAGACGAAAGCCCGGCACCGGAGGGAGGAACGAGATGTCGTTTTCGGCGGGGAAGAAAGCGATCATGGTGGGGGCGGCTCTGGTCGTGGCCTGGGCCGGCTTGGCCCGCGCCCAGGAAACCGCCATGCGGCTCCAGATCGGCGACAAGGCCCCCAACTTCACCCTGGAGGACTTCGCGACCGGAAAGCCGGTCTCCCTGGACCAGTTTCTGGGCCGCAAGGTGATCATGTTGGAGTTCTGGGCCACGTGGTGCGACATCTGCAAGGGCGAGATGCCCCGCCTGGAGCAGGAGTACCGCCAATACAAAGACAAGGGCTACCAGCTCCTGGCCATCACCCTGAGCCGCGGGGACAAGAAGGATCGGCAGAAGATCCGCACCCTGCGCGAGAAGTACAAGCTGACCTACCCCATGCTCATGGACACGGAGTTCGAGGTGGCCACCAAGATCTACGGGTTGTCCGGGCCGATCCCCCTCAAGGTGATCATCGACTGCCAGGGGGTGATCCGGTACGCCCACGTGGGGGACTACGCCGACGGCATCAGCGAGGTGCCGTTCGTGCTCGACGAGCTGTTGACCGATCCCGCCTGCAAACCCTAGCCGCAGCCCGAGAGGGGGGCAGGGGAGTCGGTTCCATGGGGTGGAGGTTCGTCTGCCGAGGCCCGGGGCGAAAGTGGTTTGCCCTGGGCCTCGTCTTGTGTACGGCGTGGAGCGCCGGCGCCGCCATGCGCACCCTGCCCCGGGGCCGCACCCAGGGGTCCGAGGCCGTCCGCCGGGCCGTGGCCGCGCCCACCGAGGACGGCCGCCTCGAGGCGTTGATCGGGGTGCTCGAGGGCGAGGACATCCCGGCCGCGCTCGAGGCCATGGAGCTGCTGTACCAGATGGGCCCCCGGGCCGTGCCCCGGCTGGTGTCGGAGATGCGGCGCACCCGCAACAACTGGCTCATCGGGGCCACCCTGGTCCGGATGGGGGCCGAGGCCGTGACGCCCCTGATCGAGATCCTCGAGGAGGCGGACGAGCCCACCACCATCGACTGCATCTACCTCCTCGGAGAGATCCAGGATCGCCGCGCCGTGCCCACCCTGATCCGGTACCTGGACGACCCCCGGGACGACGTGCGGCGGTACGCGGTCACCGCGCTGCTGCAGATCGGGGGCCCCCGGGCGGTGGAGGCCGTCCTGGGCCGGCTGGTCCGGGAGGACAAGGGGCTCTCCGGCATGATCGTGGAGGCCCTGCTCCGGTACGGCCGGGACAACGCCGAGCCCGTGATCCAGGCCCTCCAGAGCCCCGACCCCCGGGTGCGGGAGGAAGCGGCCTACCTGCTCGGCGGCCTGGGGGATCTGAGGGCCGTGGACCCCCTGGTGGGGGCCTTGGCCGACGAGGACCCGCGGGTCCGCAAGAACGCGGCGTTCTCCCTGGGCAAGCTGGCGGAGAACCTGGACGACGCCGCGTGGGTGGCGGACGCCCTCGCGGACAGGCTGGGCGACGACGACGAGCAGGTCGCCGAAACGGCCCGGGCGGCGCTGGTGCGGTTCGGGAAGACCGCGGTGGAGCGCCTGGTGGAGCTGTGCCGCACCGGGCCGCCCGCCGTCAAGGTGCGGGCGCTCAACGTCCTGCGCGACATCGGCGACCCCCGCGCCGAGAAGGTGATGATCGAGCTGCTCGACCATCCCGTGCGGGCCGTGCGGATCGCGGCCGTGGCGGGGCTGGTGGCCGTGGGCACGGCCCGGGCCGTGGAACCCCTGCTCCAGGCCCTGCGCGACGAGGACCTGAGGTGGTTCGCCGGCCTGGCCCTGGAGCGGGTGGGGGCGGAGAAGCCCGAGCTGTTCTTCTCCGCGAGCCCCAACGACCCCACCATGAGCCTTCGGTTCCAGATCCTCCAGCGCCTGGGCACGGCGGTGGTTCCGTTCCTGGAGGAGGAGCTGCGTGCCGACAACCCGGGCCGCAAGGCTGCCGCGTGCTGGGTGCTCGGCGAGATCGGGGACCCGGCGGCCGCGCCGGACCTGGCCGGGGTCCTCGACGACCCCCGGGTGGGGTGGCTCGCGGCGCGGGCCCTGGCCAAGCTGGGGGAGGCGGGCTGCAAGGCGCTGTTGGATGCCCTGGAGGCGGGCCGGGGCGAGCGGGCCGCCCTCCATGCGGTCGAGGGCCTGGCCCTGTGCGACACCGACGAGGCCTGGGACGCGGTGGAGGGGGCCGTGTCGGCCGGCCTCCCCCGGCAGGCCCGGGTGCGGGCCGCGGTGCTCGTGTCGCGCTACGGAGACCCGGTCCGGGTGGACCGGGTCCGCGAGTACCTGAACACCGAGGGCCAGGACCTGTGGCCGGAGGTCGAGGCGGCCCTCCGGGCCGAGAAACAGGTGAGGTAGGCTAGGAAGGCCGGGAGGCTGCTGTCAAAGCTTGGATGGGCGAGGGGCCGCCCCGCGTAGGAGCGACCTCCTGGTCACGTTCCCCGGCCGGAAGGCCTCGTGTCATGTCGTTTCCACCGGCGACCAACGACTAACGACCGCAGTTACGGAAAGGAACTTCTATGTCGCACGACTTTTCGACGATTCCGGAGCGGCTGCGGGCCGGCGATGCAACGCTGGCCGTGGTGGGGCTGGGGTACGTGGGGCTCCCCCTGGCCGTGGCGTTCGGGCGCAAGGTGCCGGTGGTGGGGTTCGACGTGAGCCAGTCCAAGGTGGAGTCGCTGCGAAACGGCGCAGACCCCACCGGCGAGCTGGGGCCGGACGAGCTGGCATCGACCCGGATCGACTACACCACCAACCCGGGGGACCTCCGGAGGGCGTCGTTCATCGTGGTGGCCGTGCCCACGCCCATCGACCGGCACAAGAAGCCGGACCTGGGGCCGATCGTGGCGGCCAGCCGGGCCATCGGCCAGAACCTCACGCCCGGTGCGGTGGTGGTGTACGAGTCCACCGTGTATCCCGGGGTCACCGAGGAGGTGTGCGTGCCGGTGCTCGAGCGCGAGTCGGGGCTGAGGTGCGGCACGGACTTCCGGGTGGGGTACTCGCCCGAGCGGATCAACCCGGGGGACAAGGAGCACACCCTGGAGCGGATCGTCAAGGTGGTGGCCGGGCAGGACGCCGACACCCTGGAGGTGGTCGCCCGGGTGTACGAGCTGGTGGTGGAGGCCGGGGTCCACCGGGCGCCCACCATCCGGACGGCCGAGGCGGCCAAGGTCATCGAGAACACCCAGCGCGACCTGAACATCGCGCTCATGAACGAGCTGTCGGTGATCTTCAACCGCATGGGCATCGACACCCGGGCCGTGCTGGAGGCGGCCGGCACCAAGTGGAACTTCCTCCGGTTCACGCCGGGGCTGGTGGGGGGGCACTGCATCGGCGTGGATCCGTACTACCTCACGTACAAGGCCGAGGAGCTGGGGTACAAGCCCCAGGTGATCCTGGCGGGCCGGGCCATCAACGACGGCATGGGCAAGTACGTGGCCGAGAACACGGTGAAGGGCCTGATCCGGTGCGGAAAGGTGGTGCAAGGTAGCCGGGTCCTGGTGCTGGGGCTCACGTTCAAGGAGAACGTGTCCGACCTGCGCAACTCCCGGGTGAAGGACGTGATCCGCGAGCTCCAGGAGTACGGCGTCGAGGTGGTGGCCCACGACCCCCTGGCCGATCCGGCCGAGGCCGAGCGGGAGTTCGGACTGCGGCCGGTGGGCCTGGACGAGGCCGGCCCGGTGGACGGCATCGTGGCCGCGGTGGGCCACGACGCCTACCGGGACCTCACCCTGGAGCGCCTCAAGGGGTTCTACCGGGAGAACGGCCGCGGCGTGCTGGCCGACGTGAAGATGCGCTACGATCGGATCGAGGCCGAGGCCGTGGGGCTGTACTACTGGTCGCTGTAGCGGGTGGGCCCGCGCGCCCCTTCCGTCTCTTTTGTCCCTGATGTCCCTTTCGGCTGCTTCCGGCAGCACAGAAACCGAGGAGATCCCATGGCAACGTTTCTGGTCACCGGCGTGGCCGGCTTCATCGGGTCGAACCTGGCCGAGGCCCTGCTCGCCCAAGGCCACCGGGTGCGGGGGCTCGACAACTTCCTGACCGGGAAGCCGGAGAACCTTCGGGGCCTGGACGGCCTGGAGTTCGTCGAGGGCGACGTGCGGGACCCCACGGCCTGCCGGAGGGCCTGCGAGGGGGTGGAGTTCGTGCTCCACGAGGCGGCCCTGGGCTCGGTGCCCCGCAGCATCGAGGACCCGGGCCTGTCCAACGAGTGCAACGTGACCGGCACCCTGAACCTCCTGGTGGCGGCCCGGGAGGCCGGCGTGCGCCGGTTCGTGTTCGCGGCGAGCTCGTCGGCTTACGGCGACACCCCCACCCTCCCCAAGGTGGAGGACATGGTGCCCCAGCCCTTGAGCCCCTACGCGCTGACCAAGCTGGCGGGCGAGGAGTACTGCCGGCTGTTCTTCGAGCTCTACGGGCTCGAGACCGTGAGCCTGCGGTACTTCAACGTGTTCGGCAAGCGCCAGGACCCGTTCAGCACCTACGCCGCCGTGATTCCCAAGTTCGTGTCGGCGCTGCTCAAGGGGGAGCCGCCCGAGATCTACGGCGACGGCGAGCAGACCCGCGATTTCACCTACATCGCCGACGTGGTCCAGGCCAACCTGCGGGCCTGCGAGGCGTCGCGGGAGGCCTGCGGAAAGGTGTACAACGTGGCCTACGGCGAGAGGATCAGCCTCAACGATCTGTACCGGGAGATCGCGGGGCTGCTGGGCTGTGACCTCGAGCCGCGATACGGGCCGCCGAGGCCGGGGGACGTGAAGCACAGCCTGGCCGACATCTCCCGGGCTCGGGAGCTTCTGGGGTACGAGCCTGCCTACGACGTGCGGCGGGGCCTCGCGGAGGCGATCGCCTGGTACCGGGAGAACCTGGGGTAGGGGGCTACCCCGTCGACGCTCAACTCTCCGGGGCGGCCTGCCGATACCTTTCACCATAAATGCCGTGCGGTAGGAGGGGGAAACGCTCCGATGAACCCGACCCGCATCCTCGTGTGGGGGCTCGAGCCCCGAGCCCGCAGGGCAGCCGACGAGCTGGGGCGGTCCGATCCGGACCTGGTGGTCGGAGCGTGCGGAGCGGACGCCCGGCCGGGCGCGGACTTCGACCCCAAAGCCTGGGACGCGGTGCTGCTGGTGGCCCCGGACAACGACTGCCGGTCGGTGGAGCGGTTCGTCCTGGCCCTGCAGGACGTCACCCCGGACCTGCCGATCTTTCTCCTCTGCCCCAAGGCCTTCGACTCGGCCTGCGAGGTCCACCGGGCCCAGGCGGACTTCGTGGCCCCCTGCGCCCACGTGGTGTGCATCGACCGGGTGGCCGGCGCGGCCCGCCGGGCCTTGTCGGCCCGGGCGGACCGGGTGGGCCGGGTGCGGGCCGAGCAGCGGTACCAGGAGCTTTTCGAGCGGGTCCCGATCGGCCTGTTCCAACGCCGGCCCGACGGCACCTTCCTGGACCTGAACCCGGCCATGGCCGAGATCCTGGGGTGCTTCAGCCGCGAGGAGCTCCTCGGAAGGCGGGTGGACGACTTCTACCTGGACCCGTCCGATCGGGAGCGGTTCGAGGCCGAGCTCGAGGCCCGAGACGAGGTGCGCGACTGGACGGTGCGGATCCGGCGGGCCGACGGCCGGCCGAGCTGGGTGTCGGTGAACGCCCGGGCCGTGCGGGACGAGAAGGGCCGGCTGCTCTACATCGAGGGCGCGACCCGGTGCATCGACGAGCGGGTTTCCGCGCGCCAGAGCCTGGAGCGCAGCGAGGCCCGGTACCGCAGCCTGGCCGACGCGGCCCGCGAAGCCATCTTCGTGCACGACGGTCAACGGATCCTCGATGCGAATAGGGCGGCGGAGGAGGCACTCGGATACAGCCGGGAGGAGCTCCTGGCCCTCAACCCCCTGGACCTGATCGCCCCGGAGGACCGGGACATGGTCCGAGGCCGGATCCAGGCCGGGTTCGTGGGCGAGTACGAGGCACGGGGGCTCCGCAAGGACGGCAGCGTGTTCTGGGGGAGCCTGCGGGTGGGGCCGTTCGACTGGATGGGGAAGAGGGTCCGGATTGCGGTGGTCCAGGATATCACGGCCTACAAGGAGGCCGTGGAGGCGGCCGAGGCGGCCCACCGCCGGCTGCAGAACCTGATGGACGCCGTGCCCGTGGGCCTGGTGCTGGCCACGGGCCCCGGCCGGGTGCTGACCTCGAACCGGGCCGGCCGCGAGGCCCTCGAGGCCCTGGGCGCCGACCCGCACGGTGAGGTCCGGCAGGTGGGGGGGCGGCTGTTGGCCGAGCTCCTGACCCCGGACGGGTCCGAGGTGGAGCTGCGCTCCCCCGACCACAGCCGGTGGTACGTGCTGAGCACCCACCCGATCGAGACCGGTTCCCAGGGGGTGCTGTGGGCCCTGGTGCTCCGCGACGTGACCGAGGAACGCCGGCTCCGGGAGCAGGCCGCCCACCAGAACCGCCTGGCCGCGGTGGGGCAGCTGGCCGCCGGCATCGCCCACGACTTCAACAACCTATTGCTGGCCATCACCGGGTACGCCGAGCTGGCCTCCCAGGAGAAGGGATTGTCCGAGAAGGCCCGGGCCCGGCTCGACGACCTGGTGCGGGTGGGGTTCCGGGCCGCCGACCTGGTGCGGCAGGTGCTCGACTTCAGCCGGGGTACCGGCTCGGAGAAGGTGCCCCTGAACCTGGTTCCCCTGGTCAAAGAGACGGCCAAGATGCTGGAGCGCACCCTGCCCGACGAGATCCGGGTGGTCACCCGCCTGGACGGCACCGACGTGAGGGTGGTGGGGTCGGCGGTGGAGATCCAGCAGGTGCTCATGAACCTGGCGCTGAACGCCCGCGACGCCATGCCCCGGGGCGGCACCCTCACCCTGAGCCTGCGCACGCTTTCCTCCGGCCGGGGGCCGGGCTGGGCCGAGATCGCGGTGAGCGACACGGGCGCCGGCATCCCCCCCGAGGTCCGGGAGCGGGTGTTCGAGCCGTTCTTCACCACCAAGGAGACGGGGCGGGGAACCGGGCTGGGCCTCGCGCAGGTGGCCGGCATCGTGAACCAGCACGGCGGCCGTGTGGATTTGGAGAGCGAGCCGGGCCGTGGCACCACGGTGCGTGTGTTTCTGCCGCTGCGGACTGCCCGCCCGTCTACCCTCAAGAGCGAAGCCGAGGTGGTCCCACGGGGCAGGGGCGAGCGGGTGCTGGTGGTGGACGACGATCCGGCCGTGTGCGAGATCACGGCGGCCCTCGTCGAGAGCCTGGGGTACCGGGTGGAGACCGCGGCCGACGGCCGAGAGGCGATCGAACGGGTGGAGGCGGGGGGGATCGACCTGGTGCTCAGCGACGTCTCCATGCCTCACATGGGGGGATTAGAGCTGTTACGGGCCCTTCGGGACCGAAACCGTACCCTTCCGGTGGTGTTGTTGAGCGGGTTTGCCGAGCCCGAGGACCTCGGGCCCGAGGTGCCGTTCCTGCGCAAGCCCCCCACCCGCCGGGCCCTGGGCCAGCTGCTGGCCCGGGAGGTGAGGCGGGGCGGAAACCACGGGTGAGAAGCGAGTTCGGGGCGCAAGGACCCATTCATCCACAAGGAGCCAAACCATGCCGAGGGTTCTGATCGTGGACGACTCCGCCTGGGCCCGGGCCCTGGCCCGCCAGGTGGTGGAGGGGATCGGGGTCCCGGCCCTGGAGGTCCGCGAGGCCGCAGACGGGGTGGGGGCCCTGGAGGCGATGACCGTGGACCCGCCGGACCTGGTGGTGCTCGATCTGGTCCTGCCCGGCATGCACGGCGACGAGGTGCTTCGCCAGGCCCGGGAGGCCGGGTTCCGCGGCAAGGTGGTGGTGCTCACGGCCGACGTGCAGGACGCCACCCGCGCGGCCATGGACGAGCTGGGGGTGGATGGGTTCGTGACCAAGCCTTTGGTGGGCGACGCGGCCGAGGCCCTGGCGGACCACCTGCGGCGCCATCTCGAGGCGCGGGGAGCCCAGGGCCATGGTTGAGTTCTCGGCGCGCCAGAAGGACGTCCTGACCGAGGTGGTGAACCTGGGTATGGGCCGGGCCGCGGCGAGCCTGTCCCGGCTCACCGGCGACCGGATCCTGCTGGAGGTGCCCCGGGTCGAGGTCCTGTCCCTGGCCCAGCTCGACGAGCACCTAGGTGAGGTGGCGGACCAGGAGGTGTGCAGCGTGCTCCAGGTGTTCGAGGGGGAGGTGGCGGGCGACGCCATCCTGTTCCTGCCCTTGCCGAGCGCCCGCAACCTCCTGGAACTGCTGGTGGGCCGGCCCATGGCCCTGGCGCGGTTCTCCGAGCTGGAGCAGGCAGCGCTGATGGAGGTGGGAAACATCGTGATCAACGCCTGCCTTGGTAGCCTGGCGAACCTCCTGAAGACCCGGTTCTCGTTCCTCGTGCCCCACGTGGCCGTGCAGAGCCTCCGGCCCATGCTTCGGGGGGACGGCCGCGGCGACGACCCGGACCGGATCTGCCTGTTGGTGGAGAGCCGGTTCCGGGTGAAGAGCCGGGCCGTGGACGGGTACCTGGCCATCGTGGTGGGGGTGGACTCGGCCCGGGCGCTGGCCTCGGCCGTGGACCGGCTGCTGACCGCCACCGTGGGGAGCTGGGCGACATGAGGGGCCGGGCCGAACTGTGGGAGCAGGTGGTGGAGCACCTGGACGCCGGCATCGTGCTCGTGGACCCGGCACTGACGGTGACCTACTGGAACCCCTGGATGGCCCGCACCACGGGGCTTCCGGCCGAGGCGGTGGAAGGGCGGTTTCTCGGGGAGAGGTTCCCCCATTTGTCGGAGGGCGGCACGCTGGACCGGCTGCGGAGCGTGGTGGAGCAGGGGGTGCCGGCCACGTTCAGCCACGCGTTCCACCGGGCGTTGTTCCGCCCCCAGGGGCCCCTGGCCGACGACGACGCCCCTCGGTACCAGGAGGTCAAGAGCCTGCCCCTGCGAACGGGGAGCGAGATCGAGGGCGCCGCGCTCCTGGTGTACGACGTCACGGCCCTGGCCCTGCGGGAGTTCGCCCTGTCCGAGGCGGCCCGGCAGCTGCGGGTGCTGCGGGAGGAGATGGCGTCCATGCGGGAGGAGATGAGCCTGCGGGCCCCCTCGATCGACAAGATCCTTGCCCTGCTGGAGGGCACGCCGTGAGACCCGACCCCACCGGTGAGCACACCGCGCGCCTGATCGTGGAGGGCGCCGGGGTGGGCCTGGTGCTCCTGGACTCCGAGCTTCGGGTCCGGGCGTGGAACGCGTGGATCGCCCGGGCCTCGGGCATCGAGACCGGGGCCGCGCTGGGCCGGCCCCTCGCCGAGGTGGTGCCGACCTTCTTCGAGGGCCACGAGCCCGAGCTCGAGGAGGTGGCGGGAACGGGCGGATACCGGTTCCTGTCGGCCCTGCTCCACCCGGAGCTCCTGCCGCTGCGCGAGCCGGACGGCTCGTACCTGGTCCACGACGTGCTCCTGAGCCCCGTGGAGGCCTCCGGCGAGCGGCGATGGGTGCTCCTGACCGTGCGCTCGGTGGCCGAGCACGTGCGGGCCTACCGGGACCTGGAGCGGCTGTTCACCCAGGTGGCCGAGGGCAAGCGCGTGTGGGAGGCCACCTTCGATGCGGTGGGGGAGCTGATCTGGGTGGTGGATCCCGCAGGACTCGTGCTGCGGGCCAACCGGGCCGTGGCCCGGAGGGCCGGCCGGCCGTTCTCAGAGATCGTGGGCCGGCCGTGCGGGGAGGTGTTCGGGGTGCCCGACTGCGACGCGTGCCTGGCCGCCACCCCGGACGGGGGGGAGGGGATCGCGCGGTGCCTGGGCCCGGACCATCGGTTCGCGGTGTACCCCGTGGGCGACGGAAACCGGGTGTGCGTGGCTGTGGACCTCTCGCCGATCCGGCGGGCCTGGGCCCAGGCGGCCCGGGCCGAGAAGACCTTCTCCCTGGTGCGGCTGGTGGCCGGTGCGGCCCACGAGCTCAACAACCCCCTCTCGGCCATCGCGGGCGCGGCCGAGGTGGCGTTGTTGACCTGTGAGGACCCCGGGCTGCGCCGGAAGCTCGAGATCATCAACGAGCAGGCCCACCGGGCCGCGGGGATCCTGCGGCGGCTGCAGGAGTTCGCCCGGCTCCGGCCCGGGGGGAGGGAGCCGGTGGACCTGGGGGGGGTGTGCGCCCGGGTGCTCTCGGGGGTGAGCGTTCCCGAGGGCGTGCGGGTGGTGCGGGACTGCCCCCCGGGGGGGCTGCCCCGGGTGATGGGGCAGGCCGACCGGCTGGAGTCGCTGCTCGCCGCCCTGCTGGACAACGCCCTGCGGGCCGTGGGCAAGTGCGGGGAGGTCTGGATCCGCGGCCGGCACGACTCCGAGTCCGACCATGTGGAGGTGCGGGTCGAGGACACGGGCCCGGGGTTCCCGCCCGAGGCGCTCCCTCGGGTGTTTGACCCCTTCTTCACCACCCGGGAGGTAGGCCAGGGCGCGGGCCTGGGGTTGTCGGAGTGCCAGGGCATCGTGGCCGACCACGGCGGGACCATCGAGGCGGCGAACCGTCCCGAGGGCGGGGCCCGGATCACGGTGCGCCTGCCCGTGCGCGGCTCCCGGCCGGGCGACCTGATTCCCCCGGTGGGGACCCAAGACCGGATGCCCGCTGGCCTTCCCACCTCCCACTGATACCGAGTTGCGTCCAAACCGAGAGTTCTCGTGGGGCGGCGCAAGGGACCTGAGGACCCGAGGGACGGAAAGGGGAGCCGGGAGCGAGCGTTCCAGCTTCCCAGCCTCCCAGCCTCCTAGCCTCCCAGCCTCTTAACCTCCCGGCCTATTTCATGCACCCACACCCCGTGGCTCGCCCCCTGCCACCCGATCTCCACCAGGTGTAGCTCCCTCCGGAACCCCTCCCGCTCCAGACGTTCCACCGTGCCCTCGGCGATCTTCCGGCCCGGCTCGGCCACGAAGGCGAGGCCCCCCGGGGCGAGCACCGCCTTCAGGGTCTGGAGAAACGGGTCCAGGAACCGGTGCTCGTAGAGCACGTCGGCCGCGAGCACGAGCGGCGCGGTGAGGTCCTCGGGGGGCTCGCGCCAGTCCACGGTCCGGACCTCGCCCGGTCTGCCCAGGTTCAGGGCGTGGTTGGCCCGGGCGAACCCCAGGGCGTCGGGGTCGTAGTCGGTGAACACCACCCGGGCCCCGGCCAGGGCCGCGGCCGTGCCCACGAGCCCCAGGCCGCAGCCGAGCTCCACCGCCCCCACCCCGGGCTTCACCCGGTTGGTGGCCAGCAGGAACTCGGCCAGGGCCACCCCCGAGGCCCACAGCTCGGCCCAGTACGGGAACCGCTCGTCCTCCTCGAACGCCCGGGGGCCCACCCGGTCGGCCAGGGCGTTGGGATCGGCCGGCTGGAACAGGCGGATCGTGCGGCCGGCCACCGGCACGCGGCGGACCGCCGCCTCATATCCGCCGGGCAGGAGTCGCGCCGCGCGTCCGAAATCCGTATAAAGGGGGTCTTCGATCGCCCCGGGAGGAGTGCGCATGCGGATCTGGGCCATCGCGGACCTACACCTTTCGTTCGGAAAGCCGAAGCCCATGGACGTGTTCGGCGACCACTGGCGGGACCATCCCGGCCGGATCGCCCGCGCCTGGCGCGAACGGGTGGCCTCCGAAGACGTGGTGTGCCTGCCCGGGGACCTGTCGTGGGCCCTGAAGCCCGCCCAGGCCGAGCCCGACCTGGCCTGGCTGGGGGAGCTGCCCGGCCGCAAGATCTTGGTCAAGGGCAACCACGACTACTGGTGGACCTCCACGTCCCGGGTGCGCCGGATGCTGCCCGAGGGGGCGTTCGCGATCCAGGGGGAGGGTCTGGTCCTGGACGGAGTGGGGTTCGCCGGCGCCCGGGGCTGGGTGGACCCGGAGCTCGACTTCTCGCCCCTGATGGGCCACCTGCCCGGCGAGGACGCCCGGCTCCACGGCATCCGGGGCGAGGAGGAGGACCGGCGCATCTACCAGCGGGAGCTGGGCCGTCTGGAGCGCAGCCTCCGGTCGTTGCCCGACCACGCGGAGCTCCGGGTGGCCCTGCTCCACTTCCCCCCCACCTCTCCCCGGCTTGAGGACACCCCGGTCACGCGAATGCTGGAGCGGCACCGGGTGGACCTGTGCGTGTTCGGCCACCTCCACGGCCCCGGCTGGGACCGGTTCGAGAACCCCTACGGCGAGAAGAACGGCGTCCGCTACTACCTGGCGAGCGCGGACTTCGTGCGGTTCGCGCCGGTGGAGCTGCTCATTCCACCAGCCTCGACACGAACACGGGCCTGCGGGACTTCCGGAGCACCCGTTCGGCCACGGTGCCCAGGAACACGTGCCGCAGCCGGCCCTTGCCGTGGCTCCCCATCACAATGAGGTCGGCGTCCACGTCCTCGGCCGCCTCCAGGATCTGGGCCGCGGGGTCGCCGTGGGCCACCCGGATCCCGGCCACCCGGTCCCGGTCCTCCGGATGGTCGGGCAGTTCTTCCTCGGCGAACCTGGCGAGCCTGCGCTCGATCTCCTCGACCACCTCGCGCTTGTGCTCCACCTCGAACGCGCCCAGGCGGCCCTCCCCCATCACGGTGGACACGTAGTTGACGACCGCCGAGTCCACGTCGGGCAGCACGTGGAGGATGTGGATCCTCCCGTCGTAGTGACGGGCTAGGCTCACCGCGTGCCGGAACGCCTGGGCCGCGTTGGGGGAGAGATCGGTGGCGTACAGGATGGTCTTGTACTCGGGAATCACGGGGCACCTCCGTTAGCCCGCATGATTCATGAGCGTTCGTCGCGAAACCGTCGAGTGTGCGTCAGATCGGGGCAAGCGCAGCAACGAGGGGCGCAGGCGTACTGGGCGGTACGTCGAGCCCCGAGGCGCGAGCACGCCCCGAGATGGCGTGCAATCGGCGGTTGCAGCAGAAGGCTTCATGAATCATGCGGGTTAGGCCGGGCTCGGGGCGGTCCGGGCCACCCGGGGTTTTTGGAGCAGGTACACCAGGCCCCACACGGCCAGCCCCACCAGGTACATCCAGTACCGCTCCTCGTGGGGAAGGCCCACCAGGCTGCTGGTCCAGTCGGGCCGCATCATGATCAGGGTCACCAGGAGGAGCAGGGGCACCTCGTACCACCGGTTCCAGGTGATGAACCACCCCTGGGTGGCCGAGGCGAAGGCGAACGCCCCGATGCAGGTGGCCGCGAAGATCATGAGCCCCTGAGGCCAGCTGTTGATCCCCCACAGGATCAGGTCGTGGTTCAGGATGAACATGAACGGCAGGATGGCCGTACGGATGTCGTACATGAACCCCTGGAGCCCGGTGGGGATCGGCGGGCTCTTGGCGATGGCCGCGGCCGCGTACGCGGCTAGGCCCACCGGCGGGGTGTCGTCGGCCAGGATCCCGAAGTAGAAGCAGAACAGGTGGGCCGCGATGATCGGCACGAACAGCCCGTTCCACTCGGCGATCTGCACGATGGCCGGCGCGGTCAACGCCGCCATCACGATGTAGGTGGCCGTGGTCGGGAGCCCCATGCCCATGATCAGGCTGGCGAACGCCGTGATCGCGAGCATCAGGTAGATGTTGCCCCGGCTCAGGGTGTCGATCACGTCGGTGATGAGGCCCCCGAGCCCCATGGTCACCACGCCCACGATGATGCCAGCGGCAGCCGTGGCCACTGCCACGCTGACCATGTTGCGGGCCCCCGAGATCAGCCCGTCCAGGATCTCGGTGCCGGAGCGCCGAAGGGCCGCGGCCATGTCCCCGCCGGTCCGCCAGGCCCGTACCGGGTGCTGCAGCAGCATCACCCCGGCGAGCACCAGGATGGCGCGGAACGCAGCCAGGTCCGGGGAGTGGCGGGGGATGATCAGCTCGTAGAGGAGGACGAGCAGGGGAATCAGGTAGTGGAGGCCCGAGACCAGGGTCTGCCGGAACCTGGGCAGGTCCGCCTTGGGAAGCCCCTTGAGCCCCAGCTTCGACGCCTCGATGTGGGTCAGGTAGAACAGGGTGGCGTACGAGGCAAAGGCTGGGATGGCCGCGGCCTTGACCACCTCCAGGTACGACACGTTCACGTACTCCGCGATGATGAACGCGGCCGCCCCCATGATCGGCGGCATGATCTGGCCGTCGGTGCTGGCTGCCACCTCGATGGCCGCGGCCTTGGTGGGGGGGTACCCCACCTTCTTCATGAGGGGGATCGTGAAGGTGCCGGTGGTCACCACGTTGGCGATGGACGACCCGGACACCAGGCCGGTGAGGCCGCTCGACATCACCGCGGCCTTGGCCGGCCCGCCCTTGTACCGGCCCAGCAGGCTCATGGCCAGGTCGATGAAGAACCGGCCCGCCCCGGCCTTCTCGAGCATGGACCCGAACAGCACGAACAGGAACACGATGGTGGCCGACACGTCCAGGGGGATGCCGTAGATCCCCTCGGTGCTCATGGAGATCTGGCTCACGTACCGGTCGAGGCTCACTCCCTTGAACGCGATCACGTCCGGCATGTACGGCCCGAAAAAGGCGTACAGGGTGAACGTGCCGGCGATGATCGGCATGGCAGGGCCGAGCACCCGGCGGGCCGCCTCGAGCAGGAACACCACGAGCACGATCCCGAACACGATGTCCCGGGCGTTGGGGATACCGATGCGGGCCGACACGCCCTCGTAGTCCCAGGCGATGTACACGGCCGCCACCACGGCGGCCCCGGCCAGGGCCATATCGATCCAGGGGATCCTGCGCTTCTCGCCGAGCCACCTCAGCCCCGGGATGCGCACCGTGCGCCGCAGCGTGGGGTACGACAGGAACACGATGGCAAAGGCGAAGGCCAGGTGGATCGCCCGAATGTACGTGGAGTCGAGGAGGAGCCAGCTGGCCAGGGAGAGCTGGAACGCACTCCAGGTCAGGGCGATGGCGGGCACGAGCCCGCGTTGCCAGCCCTGGGGCCGGCGCAGCCCCAGCTCCTCTTCCTCCTTGAGGCGCTGGGCCAGGTTCTGGTCGGCGGTATCCAGGTCAGCGGGGGGCACGGACATGACGGTCTCCCTGCCGGACGGTCGGGTTGGAAAGCGTGGGTCAGGAGATTGAGCCCGGGCCAGGAAACGCGGGGGAGGGCTCCGGACCCTCCCCCGCGGGGCAGGACGTCTACTTCAGCAGACCGACCTCCCGGAAGTACTTCTCCGCGCCGGGGTGCAGGGGAGCGCTCAGGCCCTCGAGCATGCTCTCCTTGGTGAGCACCTTGTAGGCCGGGTGGAGCTTCTTGAACTCGTCGAAGTTCTCGAACACCTCCTTGGTGATCGCGTACACGATGTCCTCGGGCACGTCGATCGAGGTGCAGAAGGTGGCCTTCACGCCGAAGGTCGGCACGTCTTCCTTGTTCTCGGCACCGGGGTAGAACTCCACCGGGATCTTCGAGGCGGCGTAGTAGGGGTACTTGTCGGTGAGCTTCTTCACCACCTCGGCCGGGATCTCCACGAACCGCACCTTGCGGGCGCCGGCCGTGGCCTCCTTGATGGCGCCGCTGGGATGGCCCACGGTGTAGAAGAACGCGTCGATCCGGCCGTCTTGGAGCATCCCGGGAGCCTCGGCCGCCTTCAACCCCTCGGCCCGGATGTCCTTCTTCCAGTCGATGCCGGCCGCGGCCAGGGCGTCGATGGAGTTCTGGCGCTGCCCCGACCCGGGGTTGCCGATGTTGACGGTCTTGCCCTTGAGGTCGTAGATGGTCTTGATGCCGGCGTCCACCGCGGCCACCAGGGTGACCGACTCGGGGTGGATGGAGAACACGGCCCGCAGCTTCTTCTGGGGCTTGCCCTCCCACTCGGCCAGCCCGTTCCACGCCTGGTACTGGCGGTCGGACTGGACGATCCCGAACTCCAGGTCCCCGTTCATGATGGCGTTCACGTTGAACACCGACCCGGCCGTGGACTCCACGGTGACCCGCAGGTTGTACTCCTTGCGCTTCTTGTTGACCATCTTGCTGATGGCTCCACCGGTGGGGTAGTACACCCCGGTCACGCCCCCGGTGCCGATGGTGACGTAACGCATCCGGGCGGAGGCGTCAGTGGTGAGCCCTAGGGCCGACACGCCCAGGGCCAGGGCCAACACGGCGAGCTTCCTCATGGCCTTCCCTCCTTACCGTTGTGGGCCAGGGGCCCGTGACGAAAACGATTTGATGCAGCCAAACGGGGCGGTTCATGTACCGGAACCGGCTCCCCGTGTCAAGATCGCTCCGGCTCCCCGACCCGGATTCCGTGCGGCGGACGGGGGGCAGCGGCCGGCCCTGCCCGGCCGGAACAGTAAAAACCCGTTTGGCCCTCGAATCAAGGGGTTTCGCCACCGGTGACCCGATCCACCGCCTCGGTCAGAATCGTCACCAGCAGGTCGATCTCGGTCTCGCGGATCACGAAGGGGGGGCACAAGAGGATGTGGTCGCCCCGGGTCCCGTCCACCGAGCCGCTGCCGGGGTAGGTCACGAGCCCCAGCCGGAACGCCTCGGCCCCGACCCGCTCGGCCACCCGGGCCTCGGCCGGGAACGGCTCGCGGGTCTCCCGGTCGGACACCAGCTCCACGCCGGCGAACAGGCCCAGGCCCCGGATGTCGCCCACGTGGGGGTGGTGCCCCAGCTCCTGGCGCAGCCGGGCCAGGAGCACCCGACCCATGGCGTCGGACCGGGCCACCAGGTCGTGCTCCTCCATGTACCTCAGCACGGCCGCGCCCACGGCCATGCTGACCGGGTGCTGGCCGTAGGTGTGGCCGTGCACGAACCGGCCCGAGCCGTCCCGGATGGCGTCGTGGACCTTGCGGTGAACCAGCACCGCGCCGATGGGCGCGTACCCCGACGACAGCCCCTTGGCCAACACGACCAGGTCGGCGTGCACGCCCCACCGCTCCAGGGCCAGGGGGCGGCCGGTGCGGCCCACCCCGGTCATCACCTCGTCGGCCACCAGGAGGATGCCGTACCGGTCGCAGATCTCCCGGATCCGGGGCCAGTAGCCCTCCGGGGGCACCAGGGCCCCTGCCGTGGCCCCCACCACCGGTTCGGCGATGAACGCCGCGATGGAGTCCGGACCCTCGTACCGCACCGCCCGCTCCAGGGCCTCGGCGCACTCCAGCTCGCAGGTGGCCGGGCTGCGGTGGAACGGACACCGGTAGCAGTAGCACGGCTCGATGTGGGGGGTGTGGAGGATCAGGGGCATGTAGGGGGCCCGACGGCTCGTGTGACCGCCCAGGGCCAGCGCTCCGGCGGTGTTGCCGTGGTAGGCGGTCCATCGGCTGATCACCTTGTAGCGCTCGGGCATGCCCCGCTCCCGCCAGTACTGGCGGGCCATCTTCACCGCGGTCTCCACCGCCTCGGACCCGCCGGAGACGAAGTACACCTTGTCCAGGTCCGGGTGGGACGACAGCGCCGCGACCCGGGCGGCCATCTCCTGACACGCCTCGGTGGTGAACTGGGAGCCGTGGGCGAAGGCGATGCGGTCGAACTGGGCCAGGGCCGCCTCCCGGATCTCGGGAACCCCGTGGCCGATGGCCACCACGCAGGCCCCGGACGACCCGTCGAGGTAGCGCCGGCCGTTCTCGTCCCAGATCCACACCCCTTCGGCCCGCACGGCCTTGGGGTAGCGTTTGCCCGGGCTGCGGTAGAACACGTGATCCGCCCCGGCCGGCTCCACGAGCCGGTCCGGAGGGGGGGAGTCGGGGGTCTTGGGTTGGGTCGCCAGCGCAACAGCCATGGTGCCCCTCCGTCAGGGGTTGGGCCGCGGGCCGGCCTCGGCCCGGGGAAGCGAGAGAATGCGGCGGGCCTCGTCCGGGGTGGCCACGGGCCGGCCGATCTCCTGGGCCAGCCGCACCACCCGCTCCACCAGTTGGGCGTTGGACCGGGCGAGCACGCCGCGTTGATAGTAGATGTTGTCCTCGAGCCCTACCCGCACGTGCCCTCCCAGGGCGAGGGTGGTGAGCATGATCGGCAGATGGCCCCTGCCGATGCCGATGGAGCTCCAGGTGGACCCCGGGGGGATCGACTCCACCATGTGCACCAGGGCCTTGGAGGTGGCCGGGGCCCCGCCGGGAGCGCCCAGCACGAACTGGAAGTGGAGCGGGGGCTCCAGCAGGCCCTCGTCCCGGAGCCGCAGGCAGTTGCCGATCATCCCCGTGTCGAAGATCTCCAGCTCCGGCTTGGTCCCGACCTGGGCCATCCGGCGGGCCAGGTCCCTCAGGAACTCCGGCGGGTTCAGGAACACCCCGTCTCCCACGTTCAGGCTGCCGGCGTCGAAGCTGGCCAGCTCGGGCCGGAACCGCAGGGGGATGAACCGGGCCTCGTAGGCCAGGTTGCGGCCGGGAATGCCGCTGGTGGTCAGGCAGATCACCGGGTCCACCCCGGCCGCGGCGATCCGGTCCAGGACGCGGCGGTAGAGACCCTCGTCCTGGGTGCCCACGCCGGTCTCGGGGTCGCGCACGTGGATGTGAACCACGGCCGCGCCGGCCCTCACGGCCTCCACGGCCGCGTCGGCGATCTCCTCGGGCAGGATCGGGATGTGGGGGCACTTCTCGCGGGGGGTTCGGCTTCCGGTGACCGCGGCGGTGATGATGAGCGGTTCCAACGCTTGCATCCTCCGGTGGCTGCGGGGTGCCGGAAGCCCAGGGAAGGGGCCGGCTACCCCTCTTCTTCAGGGTTCCAGTAGACGCTCTGCCGTTCCCAGATCTGTTCCCGGGCCTCGAGGGCCTTGAGCCCGTCCTCGCCCCGCACCTCGCCCACCGCCAGCAGCAGGGCCTGGGCCAGGCTGATCGAGGCGGTGAAGCTCTCCACGTACCCGTCGATGCCGTAGGCCGCCGGCAGCAGCACGTGGGCGTGGGGGGCCAGGGGGGAGTCGGGGCCGTCGGTGATGGCCACCACCGTGCCCCCCTGCCGCCGGGCCAGGGCCGCGCCCTCCACGGCGATGCGGGTGTACCGGGGGAAGCTGATGGCCACCACCACGTCGCCGGGCGCCACCCGGGCGAACTGGTCCCACACGTCGGCCGTGCGGGGGGCCAGGAGCCTTGCGTTCACGCCGAGGAACGACAGCCCCAGCTCCAGCACCACGGCCGTGGCGTGGGACATGCGCAGCCCGAACACCCACACCCTCTGGGCGCCGGCCAGCAGGTGGGCGGCCTTCCAGAACTCGCCCTTGGGCATATCGGTCCAGGTCTCTCTGAGATTCTCGATGTCGCGGGAGAAGGACCGGGAGAGGGGGTCCCCGTGGATCGTGAACCGCTCCACGGTGGTGCGCCGGCCCACCAGGTTCTGGCGGAGCCGCCGTTGGAACTCGGGGTAGCCGGAGAACCCGGAGGCCTGGACCGCCCGGATCACGGTGGACTCGCTGATCCCCAGGCGCTCGCCCAGCTCCCTGGCGGTGAGGTAGCTGGCCTCTTCGGGGTGGGCCTGGGCAAAGGCGAGCACGCGGTCCCGGGGGCGCGAACGGCTGGGCAAGGCAGGAGCTCCTGCGCAAGGTTTGAGTTGCAGGAAATCCTGCACACGCCCGGGAGCGGTGTCAAGGGAAAAAACGGCGGTTCGCGGTGGGAGCCGGCCGGTTCAGCGCTTCTCCGCCAGACGGGCCTCCAGCTCGGCGATGCGGGCCTTGAGGGCCTCGATCTCCTGGGTGGGGGAAGGTGGGGGGGCCCACGGCCCCATCCAGGTCCGCCACACGCTCTCCATCTGCTGCTGGGCGTTTCGGTAGGCGGCCATGCCGGCCGAGAACACGCTCTCCAGGAACTGCTCGTAGGCCGACTCGCCGTACTGGATGAGCTGGTGGAGGAACCCCACCGGAAGGAGATCCCTGCGGTCCTTCTCCTCCTCCAGGATGATCTGGGTGAGGATCACCTTGGTGAGGTCCTCTCCGGTGGTGGCGTCCACCACCTCGACGGTGTGCCCGTCCTTCACCAGTTCCGCGATCTGCCGAAGGTTCACGTACCGGCTGTTGCGGGTGTCGTAGAGCCGGCGGTTGGCGTACTTCTTGATCAGAATCCGTTCGGAGTCGTCCGGCTTGGTCATGGAATCGTCCTCTCTTCGGGATCCGCCTCTTCACGCCCACAGGGAGCCCCGGAGCCTGCGGGTGAACTCATAAAGGTATCCATACCGCGTTGCAACATCGGGGGGAAGGGCCCCGCGCTTGAGTTTTTGCGGCGCACGGCCGTTCAGAAAACCTGGGTTCCCCGAACACGAGGCGTGGGATGAAGGACGTCGGACCGTACCGGATCGTGGGCAAGCTGGGCCAGGGGGGCATGGCCACGGTGTACAAGGGGGTCCAGACCTCCCTGGACCGGCCCGTGGCCGTGAAGGTGATCGCCCAGAGCCTGGCCGACGACCCCGAGCTGCGCGAGCGGTTCCGCCGGGAGTCGCTCATCATCGCCCGCCTGACCCACCCGAACATCATCCACGTGATCGACAGGGGGATCACCCGGGACGGACGGCCGTACTTCGTCATGGAGTACGTGGAGGGCACGGACCTGGCCCGCCTCATCCGGGAAGGCGGGCTCGACACGAACCGAAAGCTGGACCTGATGACCCAGGTCTGCAAGGCCCTGGCCTACGCCCACAAGAACGGGGTGATCCACCGGGACATCAAGCCGGGCAACATCCTGGTGGACCTGGACGGCAACGCCCGGGTGCTCGATTTCGGGATCGCCCAGTTCGCGGACGAGTCCCGGGTGTCGGACTCGACCCAGGCCGGGGTCGTGATGGGAACCCTGGCTTACATGTCCCCCGAGCAGAAGGTGGACAGCCGGGCCGTGACCCCGGCTAGCGACATCTACTCCCTGGGCGCGGTGATGTACGAGCTATTCACCGGCGGGAAGCCAGGCTCCCCGCCGAAACCGCCCTCGGCCCTGCGTCGGGACCTGCCGGAGGCCCTGGACGAGCTGATCCTCCGGTGCCTCGACCCCGACCCGGCCCGTCGGCCCCTCTCGGCCGACGTGGTGCGGGACCGGCTGCTGCAGATCCTGCGCGGCGCCCACATCGCGGGGGACCAGCGCCGGCGGGCCGGCCAGGGCATGGCCCGGATCGGGGAGAAGTTCGCCCTGCTCGACGTGCTCAAGGAGGACCGGTACGGCGCCGTGTACCTCTACGAGAACCGCGAGGACCACTCCCTGCTGGTCATCAAGCGCAAGCCCGCCGGCAGCCAGGGGTACACCGAGGCCCGCATGCTCACGGCGCTCCGGCACCCCAACATCGCCAGCGTGCTCGGCACCTCCCAGAACGATCAGTTCTACATCGTCGTGATGGAGTACCTGAGCGGCGGGTCGCTGCGCGACCGCCTGGTGCGGCCGCTGCCCTGGCCCGAGGCCGCCCGGATCGCCCGGGGCATCCTGCAGGGCCTGGCCTTCGCCCACCGAAACCGGATCGTCCACGGCAACCTGAGGCCCTCGAACGTCCTGTTCGGGGAGCGGGGGGACGTCAAGCTCACGGACTTCGGCCTGGACGAGCACTACGCCGACCCCTCCGGCCCCCCCAACTGGTACGGCATCCGGGGCGAGGAGCGGTCGGTGCGCGCCGACCTGTTTGCCGTGGGGGTGATGCTCTTCGAGATGCTCGCCGGGCAGCGCCCCCGGTGGGACGGGGGCACGCTGGTCGAGACCGAGGGGTTCCAGGCCGCACCGCAGGCCCTGGCGGACCTGGTGCGCAGGCTGCTGGCGTTGGCCCCGGACGGCCGCCCGGCCACGGCCGATGCGGCCCTGGAGGTGCTGGAGCGCCTGGAGGAGGGCCCCGGCGAGGACACCGGGGCCCCCACCGTGGTGCTCGGGGCCGGGGAGGGCCCGGCCGCGGCCCAAGGGGCTGGCGCGGCCCGCGGGCCGGCGGCCTGGGGCCGCCGGGTGGGCATGGTCGCCGCCCTTGCCGGAGCCGCAGTCGCCGGGTACTGGGCCCACGCCCTGGTCTCGCGCTCGGCCCCCCCCGCCGTCCAGGCCCTGTACGACCAGGTGGCCGCCTGGGTGAAGGGGTGGCTGCCCGGGTGAGGCCAAGTCGAGTTCAAACCGAGAGTTCTCGTGGGGCGGGGCAAGGGGTCCAATGGCTTTGAACGCAACTTGGTATGACGCCCCGACCCCACGATGAACGGCCAACGACCAACGACGAACGGCCCTACAAGGAGTTCCCCATGGACCGGTGGCGCGTGTTGCTGGGTGACCGAGAGGTGGCTCGGTTCGATCTGCCCGAGGGCGGGGCGGTGGTGCTGGGCCGGGGCGCCGACGCCGACGTGCGTATCGACAACCCCGCCGTGTCCCGGAGCCACTGTCGGTTGGTCCGACAGGGGGGACGCGTGCGGGTCGAGGACCTGGGAAGCCGCAACGGCACGTTCGTCAACGGCGTTCGGGTCGAGGGAAGCGCCCCGGTCGGCCCGGAGGACCGGGTCACTTTGGCCAAGTTCACGGTGCAGGCCGCGGCCGAGTCGGCCGACCCCGGAACCGATCTAGACGCCACCGTGGTGTTGGGGCGCGGGCCCGGGCCCGGGCGCTCCGCACCGCCCCGCCGCCTGGTGTGCCTGTCCGGCCGGGCCGAGCCGGAGGTGGTGGACCTGTCGGGGCGGGGGGTGGTGCGGGTGGGTAGGGGTTCGGAGTGCGAGGCGCGGGTGGGTGGGTTCGCACTCGGCCGGGTCCAGTTCACGGTGCTGGCCTCGGCCGACGGCCACGTGGTGGCCCACCGGGGCAGGTGGCGGGCGACCCGGGTGGCGGGCCGGAAGCTCGGCGGCGAGCCGGTGCGGCTCTCGCCGGGCGACGAGATCGCCGCGGGCCCGGTGCGGTTCCGGTACGAGTGACCCGTGCGGACCTGGTTCCGGAACCGACCCCCGGGGGGCTGGCGGGCCGCCGGCCTGACCCACCCGGGCCGGGTGCGGCCCCACAACGAGGATGCGTTCGGGCTGCTGGAGCGCCCCCCCATGTGGGTGGTGGCCGACGGCATGGGGGGGCACGCAGCTGGCGACCGGGCGGCTCGGATCGCGGTGGCGGCGGTGGTGGGGGCGGTGTCCGCCGTCCGGCGGCCGGGGCCCGAGGCTCTGGTGGCCGCGGTGGAGAAGGCCCACCGGGCCGTGGCCCGGGACGCCGGGGCCGACCCGGTCCGGGCCGGAATGGGATGCACCCTGGTGGCCGCCCTGGCGGCCGGGCCCCGGCTCCACGTGGTCCACGCGGGGGACTCCCGGTGCTACCTGCTCCGGGGCGGCGGCCTTCGGGTGCTCACCCGCGACCACTCGGCCGTGGCCGAGCTCGGGGACCGGTCGTCGGGGCTGCGCCACGTGGTGACCCGGGCCGTGGGGGTGGCTCTGGAGGCGGGCCCGGAGTACACGTGGGAGGGGGTGGAGCGGGGAGACCGGGTGCTGCTGTGCTCCGACGGGCTGTGGGGGCCCGTGCCGGCCGGTCGGATCGAAGGGCTCCTTCGCGAGAGCTCAGATCCCCTGTCGGCTTGCGAAGCCCTGATCGAAGCGGCCCTCGAGCGAGGCGGGCCGGACAACGTCACCGCGGTGGTGGCGTTCCGGGAGCGCTAGCCCATCATCTCCACCCGGATCCGCAGCCGGGTGTTCCCGATCCGCACCTCGTCGGTCTCGCCCACGAACTCGGCCGTGGCGGTGCGCTCGTTCACGAACGTGCCGTTGGTGCTGCCCAGGTCCTTCACGATCACCCGGTCGCGAACGCGCTCGATCTCCAGGTGGAGGCGGCTGACGAGGGGGTCGTCCACCCGGATCCCGGCGTCGCCGCGGCCCACGGTGACCCGGGGCTCGTCGAAGCTCAGGGTTCGAGCGGTGCCCTCCCGGGACACGATCTCCACGACCAGGCGGTAGGTCGCGCCGGCCATGCCCATGCGGGCCAGGTCGCTCACGTGGTGGTACACCGTGCCGTCGGGCACCGGGGGCGGGCCGGCGGGGCGTGGCTTGGGGGAGGAGGGCCGGTCGTGGAGGTGCTCCTGGACCACCGATACGGTATCGCAGCGCTTGCACCGGTAGCGGGCGGGTCGGGGCGGGAGCTTCGCCGGGTCCACCCGCAGGGCGGTTTGGCACGAAGGGCAGACAAAGTAGCACGCCATGGGGTTCCTCCCCCGGCCCGAAGAGGTCAGCTACACCGCCCCCGGGGAAGCGAGCCTGTGTCTTCGACTGCGGGTCATACCGAGTGGCACTCGAACAGAGAGCCCTTGCCCCGCCGGTTCAGGGGCCCGATCGCTTTGATGAACGCAACCTGGTATCAGCCGGCCGCCCTGGCCCGGGCCATCTCCAGGGCCCGCTCGATCCGCTCCAGGGCCCACTCCCGCCCCACCAGCACCAGGGTCTCGAAGATCCCCGGGCTCACCGTGGTTCCGGTCACGGCCACCCGGAGGGGCTGGGCGGCCTTGCCGATCTTGAGGGCGTGCTTGCCCTCCACCACGTCGAGGAACGCCCGCTCCAGGGACGCCACGTCCCACCGCTCCACGGCCCGGAACGCCTCGAGCAGGTCGGCCAGCACCGGCGCGATCGCGGCCTTCAGGTGTTTCTTCGCCGCGGCCGGGTCCACCTCGATCTCCCGCACGAAGTAGGGGGTGGCCTTCTCGGCAAACTCGGCCAGCGTCTTGCAGCGGGGCCGAAACGCCTCCACCAGCACCGCCAGCTTGCCGCGGTCGGCGGTGTCGTACCCCTTGCGCTCCAGAAAGGGTCTCACCAGGTCCACCAGCCGGTCCTGGGGGCACTCCTTGATGTAGTGGGCGTTGAGCCACAGGAGCTTGTCCTCGTTGAACACGCTCGCCGACCGGCCCACCCCGTCCAGGTCGAACAGATCGATCAGCTCCTGCAGGGAGAAGATCTCCTGGTCACCGTGGGACCATCCCAGCCGGGCCAGGAAGTTCACGAGGGCCTCGGGCAGGAACCCTGCGTCCCGGTAGGCCTCCACGCTCGTGGCACCGTGGCGCTTGGACAGCCGCTTCTTGTCGGGTCCCAGGATCATGGGCACGTGGGCAAACCGGGGCAGGGGGTAGCCCAAGGCCTGGTACAGCTGGATCTGGCGGGGGGTGTTGTTCAGATGGTCGTCGCCCCGGATCACATGGGTGATGCCCATGAGGGCGTCGTCCACCACCACCACGAAGTTGTAGGTGGGGGAGCCGTCGGTGCGTAAGATCACCAGGTCGTCGAGCTCCTCGTTGTCGTAGACCACCTCCCCCTTCAGGAGGTCGGGAACCACGGTGGTGCCGGTCTGGGGGGCCTTGAACCGGACCACATGGGGCTTCGAGGGATCCACGTCGGTGCGGGCCCGGCAGGTGCCGTCGTACTTGGGCTTGCGGCCCTCGATCAGCGCCTTCTGCCGTTTGGCCTCCACCACCTCCGGCGGGCAGTCGCAGCGGTAGGCCTTGCCCTCCTTCAGCAGCCGTTCCACGTGCTCCAGGTACAGGCCGGTGCGTTGGCTCTGGAAGTAGGGGCCCTCGTCCCAATCGAGCCCGAGCCACCTCATGGACTCCAGGATGGCCCGGGTGCTCTCGTCGGTGGAGCGCTCCCGGTCGGTGTCCTCGATGCGCAGCACGAACGTGCCGCCGTGGTGGCGGGCATAGAGAAAGTTGAACAGGGCGGTCCGGGCCCCGCCGACGTGCAGATGGCCGGTGGGGCTCGGGGCGAAGCGGGTCCGTACACCCGACATGGGGAACTCCTCCGATGTCAACGAGAAAAGAAATGGCGGCCGGGGGACGAAACGAGAGCGGGCCTGCCCGGAAGAGCAGGCCCGGCCGGGTCAGGCCACCACGATGCCGGCGTACCCCACGACCTGGCGGCGGTCGCCGCTGACGTCGCCCGAGGTGGCATACCGGACCAGCCTTGCGCCGGCAGCCCCAAGATCCCGGGCGGCCACGAGCATCACCGCCGTGGGTACCACGCCGCACATTGTAATCCCATGGCGTTTCGTAGTGTCAAGCAGGCCCCGGGGGTCCAGCGCCAGCACGCAGTCGATCGCCATCCGGTCCTTGGATCGGGCCGCGTCCTCGGGCTCGTAGTGGCTCATGTCGCTCGAAGCCACCAGGAGCACCGGGTCGGGCCAGGACTCCACCACCCGGGCCACGGCCCGCCCCACCTCGGCGATGTCCCCGTAGGACCGCAGCATGAACGAGATCGGGACGATGCGCACGGCCGGGTTCTTCACCTGCAGAAACGGCAGCTGGACCTCCAGGGAGTGCTCGTGCACGTGGGCCAGGGTGTCCTCCTGGAGGATCGGGCAGGCGGCCAGGAGGGCCTCGGCCAGGTCCTCGGCCACGGGCACCGTGCCCAGGGGGGTGGCCCACCCCCCCCGCACCCACACCCCCGCCTCGGTGCCCAGCCCGGTATGATTGGGGCCGAGCAGGATCACGGTGTCGGGCACCCGCACGGCGCCGAAGGTGTGACCGGCCACCGCGCCCGAGTACACGTACCCGGCGTGGGGCGAGACCACCCCGATGGCAGGCTCCTCCGGCCCGGGCCCCAGGACCCGGGTGACCAGTTTCTCCAGGCGTGTGGGGTTTCCGGGATAGAACTGTCCGGCAACGGCGGGCTTGCGGATCATCGGGTTCCCTCCAGGCTCTGTGGCGGGGCCCCTTCCCAGTAACTTCGGTCTACGGTCGTCGGTCGAAGGTCTTCGGTCTCTTGGCCCCCAGGGCAAGTGCCTCTCGTCAACCCGGGGGGGGCTGTTGGGGCGTCCGCCCGCCTCACGGGCTGAGGCCCCTAAAAGATTTCTCTAGTCTCTAGTTTCTGGTCTCTAGCTCGTCCCGGACCAACGATAGTTACCCTTCCCGGTCGAGGCGCTCCAGGGCCGCGAAGAACCGCTCCAGATCCTCGGCGGTGTTGTAGAAGTGGGGCGACACCCGCACCCCCGGCCCCCGGGCCGCCACGAACACCCCTTCGGCGTGAAGCCCGGCGGCCAGGTCCGCCGGAGCCGTCCGGCGGGGCACGAAGGTCAGGATACCGCTTCGTTCCCGGGGCGCCAGGGGGGAGGCGATGGAGTAGCTCCGCTCCCGCAGCCCCTCGGCCAGCTCGCCCCATAGCTCCTGGACCCGGGCCCACACTCGGTCGATGCCCACCTCGAGCAGGAGGCGCGCGGCCTCGCCGAGGCCGTGGATCGCCACGGTGCTGGGGCTTCCGGCCTCGAACCGTGCCGCGTCCGGCCGCAGCTCGAACCGGATCCGGTCGAAGGCCATGGGGTCCCGGACCGAGTTCCACCCCACCTCGACCGGATGGAGCCGCTCCAGGGCTTCGGAGGAGAGGTACAGGATCCCGATCCCCTCCGGTCCGCACAGCCATTTGTGCCCGTCGGCCGCCAGGGCGTGGATGCCGAGCCGTTCGGGGGTGAGGGGGAGGCATCCCAGGGCCTGGATCGCGTCCACGAAGAGGAACACGCCCCGCTCCCGGCACATCTCACCCAGGGCCTCGAGATCGTTTCGAAACCCCGTGCCGTACTCCACGGCCGATACCGCGAGCATCCGCACCCCGGCCTGGGCGAGGGCCCGGCGGTAATCGTCCAGGTCGAGCCGGCCCCCGCGCTCAGGCACCCGGATCACCCGGACCCCCCGCCGGGCCAGGTTCATCCATGGGTACACGTTGGACGGGAACTCGCCCTCGGGCACCACCACCGCGTCGCCCGGGTTCCAGGGGAACCCCTCGGCCACGAACGACACGCCCTCTGAGGTGTTCTTGACGAACGCCACGTGATCGGGATGGGTGCCCAGGAGGGCCGCCGCGGCCTGCCGGGCCCGGCGGATGCCCTCGAGGAGCCGCCCGTACCGGAACGCCCCCCACTCGGCGCACTCCCGCACGGCCGCCTCCATGGCTGCGGCCGCCCGGGTGGACAGGGGGGCCACCCCCGCATGGTTGAGGTAGGTGATCCGGCTCGAGACCGGGAACCATTTACGCCAGGTGTCGTTCATGGAGAACTCCGGAAGGTCTCTTTCTCCCGAGCAAGGTGGGGAGTGCATCTGCCTTGTTGGCGGTTTCGCCCCAAAATAAACGGCCCCGGCCTCGAAGGCCAGGGCCTGCTCGTCCCGGTTTCCGGTCCGTGCCGATCCGTGAAGATCTGTGGCTAACCCCCTCCCTCGGGCTCCTGCTTCAGACGCTCGATGGCCTCCTGGATCAGGCGCTCGGCCAGCTGGGGCACCACCTCCCACACCACCTTCTCCACCGTGGCCTGGACCAGGGGGGTCAGCGCCTCGGGCGAGAGGCTCCGCTCCAAGGCCTGCCGCACCGTGGTCTCGACCATCGGCTCCAGGGAGGCCGCGGTGGGCTCCCCACCGGGAGCCTCCCGGTCCCAGTCCGTCCGATGGGGCGGGGTGGGGCCGGGCTCCTCCCAGCCGGTGGGGGCCTCCTCGTACGCCTCGGGGGTCTCGGGAAACAGCGTCCCCTCTTCGGTCGGGGCGGCCTCGGCCCCCTCCGTTTTCGGCTCTTCGGCCTCGCCGGTGGGCGTCGGTTCCGCCCCCTCGAACGCTGGGGTCGAAGGCTCTGCTGGAGCCGGCGCGATGGGAATCTCGGGTCCGCTCTCGTCCTCGGCCGGCTCCAGGCCCTGCTCCGGGGCCAGGGACTCCAGCAGGTCGCCGATCTCGTCCGCGCCATCGGCCTCCGCCAGCGGGAACGCCGCCTCGGCCCCCTCGTCGGCCGGCAGGGAGGCCAGCAGGTCCCCGATCTCACCGGGTTCCGTTTCGGTCGCGCTTGCAGGGGTGGAGCCCCCGCCCCCGGCGTCCAGGTCCAGGGGCTTCGCATCGGTTCCGTCCGGTTCCCCCTCATCCCCCAGGCTGAGGAGGTCGTCCAGCCCGAAGGCGGGCTCCTCCTCCAGAGGGGAGGGGGGCACCTCGATGGGCTCCAGGTCCTCCAGCAGCTCGAACTCGGAGAGGTCCTCCTCGTCAGACAGGTCGATGATCTCCACCTCTTCCTCGGCCGCCGGCGGCACCGAGGGACCCTTCCGCGTTTCCGCCACGGGTTCGGTGGTCTCGAGCTCGAGATCGTCCATGCCGAAGCTCTGCATCTCGACGGCCTCCTGCAGCGCCCCGAGGAGTTCCTCGGAGGAGAAGGGTTTCGTCAGGGTGGCGGTGGCGCCGGCTGCCTCGGCCGCCGCCGGCGTGACCCGGGCCCCCATGAGCACCACGGGGGCCGCGCGGCTGGGGGAGACCTCGCGGATGCGGCGGCACACCCCGAACCCGTCCTCGTCTCCCAGGTCCACGTCGCACAGCACCACGTCGAACCGGCCGGATTGGAGCTTGTCCTCGGCCTCCTCGCCGGATGCGGCGCTCACCGCCTCCCAGGGTTCGCCGGCCAGGGCGTGCCGGACCGCCTCCTGGATCGTGGAGCTGTCGTCCACCACGAGAACCATTCGGGGCATGGGGTCTCCCTTGGTCCTGGGGCCGGCGAGCGGCCCCTTCCGGTACGTTTCGGCGTTTCCGCGGAAAACCTGAAGCCTGGGGCTAGAGGACCCTCCAGGGCTGGGGCATGAAGATCCGTTCGTACAGGAGCAGCGCGTAGCGGTCGGTCATGCCGGCGATGAAGTCGGCGGCCAGGTCCTCCACCTTCTCCCCGGGGATCGGCTGGGCCAGGTTCTCGAGAAACCAGTCCGGCCGGGCCACGAAGTGGCCGTAGAGCTCCTCCAGGATCTTCTTGGCCTTGATGAAGTCCTCGTGGACCTCGGGGTTGTCGTACACCCGCTCGTAGAGGAACTCCCTCAGCTCCAGGGCGGCCGCGTGGACCTCCTCGCCCATGGCGATGGTCTCCCAGTCCCGCCGCATGGTCTCGACAACCGTGTCCCGTACCATGGTGTCGATGCGCTGCCCATGGGTCTCCCCGAGGACCCGCGTCACCGCCGCCGGAATCTCGCTTCGCCCGATCACCCCCGCCCGCAGGGCGTCGTCCACGTCGTGGTTGAGGTAGGCGATCAGGTCGGCCACCCGCACGGCCTGGGCCTCGAGGCTCGCGCCGGAGGCCAGAATCTCGCCCCGGCCCTTGGAGTGGTGCAGGATCCCCTCACGAACCTCGTGGGTAAGGTTGAGCCCCCGCCCGCCCCGCTCCAGCCGGTCCACCACCCGGAGGCTTTGCACCGCGTGATGGAACCCCCCGGGCCGCAGTTGCCGCAGTACCGTCTCCCCCGCGTGTCCGAACGGGGTGTGGCCCAGGTCGTGCCCGAGGGCGATCGCCTCCACCAGGCTCTCGTTGAGCCGCAGGGCCCGGGCGATGGTGCGGGCGATCTGGCTGACCTCCAGGGTATGGGTCAGTCGGGTCCGGTAGTGGTCCCCGGCCGGGGCCAGGAACACCTGGGTCTTGTGCTTGAGCCGGCGAAACGCCTTCGAGTGTAGGATCCGGTCCCGGTCGTGCTGGAAGCAGGTCCGCAGGTCGCAGGGATCCTCGGGCCGCACCCGCCCCCGCGACCGTGCCGACCGCGCGGCCCGCGGATGGAGCTCCCGCTCCTCGGTCCGCTCGAGCATCTCTCTCACGCGAAGGTCCAACGTTTTCCTCCAAGGATGCGCAGAGTATCGCACCGGCCCTTTGAGGGCCAAGGGCCTTCTTCGGCCCCGGACCCCGAAAAATTTTTTGGAAGCCTCTAAAGGGATCTCTCCCATAGGACGATGAAAAAAATTGTCGTCCCGTGGGGCAAAGGCGGACAAGGAGATTTCACCATGCGTTCAGATCGTGACCCGAACCGGGACACGTGGACGATACGCGGTTCTGGGGTCGGTTCTCAGCCCCCCGCTCCCAGAGGGAACGGGGGGCTCGGTTTTTCTGTGAATGAGCATTCAGGTCCTCGTTCAGCCACTGCTAACCCACCCACAAGGAGGTGCACCATGAGAGAACGAGGGAGACATTCAGCGTGGATCGTCCTGCTGACGGTCTTGTTTTCGGCGGGGCTGTTCCTGTCCGCCTGTGGTGGCGGGGGGGGCGGCGGGGGCGGCGGCACGACCGTGGCCGACACCGGAGGGACCTCCGGTGGAGACTCGGGCGGCACGACCGGGGGCGACACCGGGAGCACCGCCGGCGACACAGGCGACACCGGAGGCTCTACAGGGGGAGATACGGACACGGGAGACCAGGGGACGACAAACCCCTACTCGGGGCTGGCCAAGCTGACCGGCGACGTGTCTCTGTCCGGTCTGAGCAGCGCCGATGCCAACAGCCTCAGCCGGGCGGCTGCGCGAGCCCGGGGAGGTCGGCGCGCAGCCCGGAGCCTGTACGCCGCCCAAACGGATCTCACCACGGATGCCATCGTTAAGCTGTACGTGATGGACGAGAAGGGAGACCTCCAGGACACGGGCATCCAGGGGCAACTGGTAACCGACCCGGAGACGGGCAAGGTCCAGTTCGAGTTCGACGGCGTGAAGGACGGCGTGGATTACATTGTCCGATACATGAAGGTCGTGGAGCGGACCGGTGAGAAGGCCCGGCTCCTGGAGATGAAGGCCCTGGCGAGCGTTCCCGAAGGGGTCACCGAGGCTCCTCCGGTGGAGGTCTCTCCGAAGGCGAGCGTGGTGACCGAGGCGCTCGTAGACGCGATCCTCCAGGCGACCGACGGCACCGGCATCGACAGTGAGATCATCGATCGGATCGTCACGGCCGTGAAAGACGCGATCGAGACCATGGTGGAGCAGGGCGTGATCCAGATCCCGTCCATGGTCGTGGAGACCCCGCCCGAGGTGGCCGAGGTGGTCGAGCAGGCCGCCAACGGAGACGACACCGGGCAGGAGCCGGTGGACACCTCCTCGCTGGACGAGGTGGAGAACGACAACATGGACGACGTCACCGGCGTGCTCCTGTCGGACGAGTCGGTGGACAACGAGGTCTCGGCAGTGAAGACCGAGAAGAAGGCCGAGGAGTTCCAGCGCCTGGACACCTCCACCGAGGAGGGCAAGCGTGAGCTCATTCGCCGGGTGTTCGCGGAGCTGGTGGGCGACGACGACGTACCGGCGTTCATGGTCCAGTTCATGGCGGATCAGTACGTGGGCGGATGGAAGACGACCGTCCAGGACCTCCTGCCTGCCGTGATGAACGGCATCGAGTTCCGCGAGCAGGTCGACACCAGCGGGGTCACCGTGCCCTCCGTGCTCGAGCATTTCAGCACCAAAATGTCGGCCGTGTACGACCTGGTGGCCAAGCGGGAGGCCGGAACCGACCTGACCGAGGACGAGAAGAAGCAGCTCGCGGAGATCCCGCCGATCCTGCTGGGGCTGTTTCCGCCCGAGGAGAGCTCGGTCTGGACCGACCTCCAAAAGGACACGGAGCTCCAGATGCCCCAGGGGATCGCGTTCACGGTCTACCTGGTGGACGAGTTCCTGCCCGAGGTGCTGAACCTCGAGGCCACCTTCAGCGCCGAGGCGGACGAGAACGGGGTGGTCACGGCTGAGCGCGAGGACCCGTTCGACTTCAACCCCATGGCTCCCGGCTCCATCATGGAGCTGATGGGTTTCTTCTCGGAGGATCCGGAGAACCCGGGCCAGCAGATGTGGCAGCGCTACGATGTCGGGTACGACATCCACGAGATGTGGCTCTACCCGGGCCGCATGTGGGTGGATGACACCGGCCCCAACGGCGAGCCGATGGGATACGAGATCGACATCCTGAATGCGGGCACTTGTGTGAGCAACCTCTCGTACATGATCGAGATGATGCAGTCCGGCGGGCCCGCCGGCCCCGAGCCCGCAGGGCCTGGCGAGGACCTTCCCTCGATGGACGTGACCGTGATGCTCACCTACCCCAAAAGCGACGGAACCACCGGCCAGATCGAGCTGCTTCCGGAGCCCTGGGGAGACCCGTGGGGCCAGTGCTTCCGGCTGGATCCGTGGGCGGAGATGGACTTCCAGGCCCAGCCGGATCCGAACAATCCCCCGGAGCCAGACCCGGAGAGGATTGTGTCGGACTTCGCGTCGGGTGAGTACGTCGTAACGGTGGTGGACAACGCCACAGGCCAGGAGTACACGAAGATCTTCGATCGGAAGGTCATCACGGGGATGACGGACGCGTATCCTCGCATCACCACGCCTCTGGGGATGCCTCCGCCGCTTCCGGCTAACGCGAGCCCGGAGGAGATGGAGGAGAACAACCAGCTCTGGCAGGAGTACAACCAGCAGGGCGCCACCCGATTCGCGGCCAACGTGGACACCGACGGGGACGGCACGGACGACGCGGCCCGGATCACCGTGAAGTGGGAGGCCCCGGACGTGGACCTGCCCGAGGGCGTGAAGATCGGCTACCACCTCAACGTGGGCCGGAGCGCTTGCGCCACAGCCGTGGACGCGGACGACGACGGCTTTAGCAACTACGAAGAGATGCAGCTGGGAACCGATCCGTGGAACCCGGAGAGCACGCCGGCCGAGCACCTGGCGGACAGCGACGGCGATGGGGTGGCCGACAGCATCGAGCAGGTGGCAGGGACCGACCCCGACGACGAGACGAGCTCGCCCGGCGAGGACTTCTGCCCCTGGTGGGACTGGGATCCGATCTACAGCACGTGGGACCGAAACAAGATCCTGTTCACCCGTGCCTTTACGATCCCCTATGACTTCCCGAAGCAGGACGTGACAGACCTGGATGCGTACCAGCTCGACGTGGCGGTGGTGTTCATCGATGCAGAGACGGGTAAAGAGCTGGGCCAAGGCGGCAATGCCCATGCAGAGTTCTTCGTGGCCGATCCCATCGACACGAACGCCGAGTTCGCGATCGAGGGTACGGTGAGCGTGCCCGACGACGGGTACCCGTACCGTGTGGCTTTGCTCAAGGAGGTCAACGAGTACAACCCGGACGCCTTGTTCGAGTGGGACAAGTGGAAGTACTCCCGGGAGGTGCTGGCATCGGCGACCGTGAGCCCGACGGACACCCAGTACACTCTCGTCGCCACCATCGGTGACCTCCTGAACCGGGAGGGAGACGCCTGGTTCAACATCGTCCTGTTCCGCGACGTCAACGACGATGGGGTGATCGGTGACCCCGACAGCGGCGACACCTGCTTTGACGACGGCGCCGGCAATATGGTGTGTGAGGACCTGTGGTACCCCGCGCCCGGCAAAGAGGTCTGGTTCAACGCGTGGGGCGGTATGCTCACGGTGGAGTGGGACGAGTGTGGCGATCCTTCCGAGCCGTGCATGCACCAGTCCATGGTGATCACCGGAGCGCCCGACGACCCGAACGATCCCAACTCCTTGCAGACAGCTCCGGGCCCGGCCCTGGGCGTGGACTCGGACTGGGACGGCCTATTTGACGGCGAAGAGGCCGAGATCGGGACGGATGAAACGTTGTGGGACACGGACAACGACGGCTGCTCGGACGGAGACGAGGTGAGGGAGGACTCCGATCCCCTAGACGCCTCGTCTGCCATGGACTGGTGCTCGTGGAACGCGGGAGCCATGCCTCCGCCCCCTGGTGAGGGTGAGTTCGTGGACGGCGCGGCCCTTTACGAGGTCAACTGCCAGCCCTGTCACCTGGGCATCGACAACACCACGGTGCAGGATCCGTCCCCAGAGGCCATTCGTGACGCTTTGAACCAAGAGCAAAGCATGTACGAGCTGGGGTGGTTGACGGACGAGGACCTGCAGGCCATCTCCGCCGCGCTGAGCGGAGAGCCGATGGGCGAGCCCGGTGACACGGACGGGGACGGCATTTTGGACGAGCAGGACAACTGCCCGATGGTGCCGAACCCGGACCAGGCCGACGTCGACATGGACGGCGTGGGCGACGCGTGCCAGGGTCAGCAGGGCACGGTTGGCGAGCCCGGCGACACGGACGGGGACGGCATTTTGGACGAGCAGGACAACTGCCCGATGGTGCCGAACCCGGACCAGGCTGACGTCGACATGGACGGTGTGGGCGATGCGTGCCAGGATCAGAGCACCGTTGGCGAGCCCGGCGACATGGACGGGGACGGCATTTTGGACGAGCAGGACAACTGCCCGAACGCGTACAACCCCGGCCAGGAGGACATCGACCTGAACGGCGTGGGGGATGCCTGCGAGGCGCCGCCCGAGTCCGGAACACCGGGCACCCTGGACGGCGCGGCCCTATACGACAGCAACTGCGCCAGCTGCCACGGGGCGTTGGATCAGACGACCATCACGGACGCCAACCCGTTGGCTTTGGAGTTTGCCATCGCCAATAACATGGGCGGCATGGGTACCCTGGCCGATTTGACGGAAGACTACTTTGCCGCCATCCTCGACGTGATCGACGGCGACCACGACGGGCTCCCGAACCGGGTGGAGACCGTGGACACCGGCACGGCGTTCGACGACCCCGATACCGACAGCGACGGCGTTGGTGATGGTCTGGAGGTGGGGTTGGGCTTCGACCCGACGGACGCGGCCAGCCCCGGGGCCGCCCCGCCGTCCTCGGAGTCCGACCTGGTGGGCACTTGGGAAAACCTCGATCCGAGCGGGACCATCGTGTTCGAGACCGCCGTCTTCAACAGCGACAACACGTACCAGGTGAGCGGTACGGACCCGTCCGACGGTTCCACGTGGTCCGAGACGGGCACCTGGAGCCTGTCCACCGATGGCACCACATTGACCACGGTGGTCAGCACCTCCACGGATCCGAGCTCCACGGCCGGGGAGACCGAGACGTTCTCCGTGGTCCTCCTCCCCGACGGGAGGGTGGTGTTGGACCTGTGGATGTTGTGGACTCCGGCGGGGCCGTAAGAGGACCCGCCCAAATCGACCGGGGAGGCCTGCGGGCCTCCCCGGTTTTTCGCGAGGATAAGGGGAAATGACGCAAAAGCGGTGGCGGTCTCTGATCGTTGGGATGTGTCTGGTGCTTCCGGCCGTCGTCCCTGCGGCCTCCTGGGGAGGCCGCTGCGCAACGGGGCTGAGGGGTGACAGACCGGGGCGTTTCGAGGCCGCCCGGCCGCTTCCCCGCCGTTCGGCCTTTCGGGGGGTGGCGCCGGTCCCCACGAGGAACGCCACGGCCTTCGTCACAGAACACTTTCGGCTTCTGTGGGGCAACGAGTACGACCGGTCCGACCCGGACTGGGCCGACGCCGACGGCAACGGTCGGCCCGACTGGGTGGACGAGACGGCCACGGCTTTGGAGACTGCCTATGACGAGATGATCGCGCTGGGGTTCCCGTCACCCTACGGCGCCGACACCTACTTCCTGGACGTGTACTTCGTCGACACGGGTCTGGAGGTGTGCAGCAGAGAAAACTATGACCCCGATTCCACCCCGTCGGATAAGGTGTGCATGACCGAGCTCGGTCCCGGTGCCTGGGTGGAGGTGTCGTTTGGGAAGGACGACTCCTCGTACTACGCCTACACCGAGATCGACAACGACTACGGCGTGGCGTACTTCGTGTTCAACGACGACTTCTCCCTGCACGCCGACGACGAGCGATCGGTCCTCCGGGCCACGGCCGCCCACGAGCTGTTCCACGCGGTGCAGCGCTCTCTCGGCTATCCCTGGGATGACGAAGTAGCCGTTCCGGATTCGCGCTGGCGAGACGAAGGATGGTGGTTCGAGGCTACGGCCACCTGGATGGAGGAGGTGGTAACCCCCGAGGTGGACGACTACGTGACCTACGTCCGCGAGTTCCTGGCGCACCCGGAGGACCCCTTGAACAGCCAAGACGGCCTGCACGAGTACGGCGCCGCCATCTTCCCGGGGTTTTTGTGGCTGCGATACGACGGCCCGGATTTTTGGATCGAGGTGTTCTCGCGGGCTTATGACGAAGGGCTGGAAGTCGTCCTGGACGATGCCCTTCTGGCGCGGGCCGGGGTTCCTTTGGGGGATGCCATAGCCACGTTCTGGACTCTTGCGGCCCACCCGGAGGATTTCTGGCCGGACGGAGAACGGTTTCGGGCCCCGGCGGTTCCAAGCCTGGCGCGGACCGCCTCGACCCTTCCCCTTACCTATGCCTCGTCCTCGTCTTCTGCTCCGGGGCGGTACGGCGCGAACCTGTTCCGAGCCGAGTCGGCCCCCTCGGGGCTGGAAGTGTCCTTTTCTTCCCCCAATCCGGTCACGGCACGACTGGCGTTCTCCCGGGGGGGCGGGGCCTTCCGTCAGGTCGTCGAGGTGTCGGAAGGGGACACGCGGGTGGATATTCCGGGGTCCGGGCCTTTGTACGTGGCCGTGATGAACGAGGACTCCTCAGACTTGGAGTATTCCTTGGGTATAGTGCCCCAGACCTCGTCTTCGGCGTCGCAGCCCTCCTCAGACACCACGCCGGAGGCTGCGTCTGCCGGGGCGTCGGGAGGGTGTTTCTTGACGGTTCTGTCGCACCCATGAGCTCGATCGCCGCTTCCTCGCTTCCCATTTCCCCCCTGCTCGGACCTTGTGCTGTGGGACCGGATTTCCGTCCCTAGTCCCTTGACAAACCCCGTATCATTTCTCTAGTCTCATGCCCCGGAGCCGCTACGTTGGATTCGTTGGCGGAGGGGAGGAATGGGGTGTGGCTGGGTGGGGTCCATAGTGAAAAGCGGATGCCTGGTCGGGAAACCGGCCAGGCATTTTTATTGATTCTAAGATAGCAAAAAACATTCTATCAAAGGAGGGGATCATGAGCGGGCGAGCGACGAGGATGGGGGTGCGTTGGCTTGTTGCCGTGGCGGCGGCCGTGGGGCTGACCGGTATCGTCTCGTGTGGAGGAGGCGGTGGAGGAGGCGGCGCGGGCGAGTCACAGACCGTCTCCTTCGAGGTCTCCGGCCAGGCGTTCGACGGGCCGCTGGCCGGCGCGACGGTGGTGGTGCGGAAGCCCGACGGGACGGAGTTGGCTACCGCCACCACGGGGCAGGACGGCACCTACTCGATCGAGGTGAAGGGTTATGAAGGGCCGTTCCTCGTGGAGGTTTCCGGTGGAACGGATTTGGGTCCGGACGGGACGGGCGGTACAGCCGACGACACCGCGAACACCGCCAGGTTCGAGGACATCGGCTATGGAACCAACGGAGCCACGGTGCTCGTGGCGCCCAACCCGGTGTTCACCATGGCCCGGGGATTCCTGGCGAACGGACTTGCCGGCGCCGGTCGAGACGCCGTCGCCCAGGCCCGTCAGCAGGCGGCCCAGGTGTGCGGGCTCGAAGCCGGTGACCTCCGGTCCTTCCCGTCGGAAGAGGTGGCGCGCCGTCGCATCCGTGCCCTGGCCTCTCTCGCAAAGATGGCAAGAACGCGGGGCAAATCGGAATCGGTCCCGAGCTTCTTGCAGGAGCTGGCTGCCAAAGCGGGGAACCTCTCGTTGTTCTCCGAAAACTCGGCCGAGTGGTCGGAAACGTTTCGCTCCCAGGTTCTGGGCGCGGTCGGACTCTCCGAGACGCTGGCGCAGCAGGCCGCGAACGCGGAGGCCCGCCAGGCTTCCCGGGAAACGGGCATGCTCGTGTCAGGGGCGGTGAGGAGCCTGGCGACCGGCGCGGGAGTGGCTGGCGCCACGGTGACCGTGGAAGGGCTCGGGGTCAGCACCGTTACGGACGGCAACGGCGCCTTCGCCCTTTCCGTGCCTGTGGACGAGGGAGGCGAGCAGATCAAACTCACGGTGCGTGCAAACGGTTACGCGGAGAACCAGAAGGTGTTCTCGGCGGTGTCGGACGGCGGGGCCAACCTCGTGGTGGTGTTGAAGCCGGTCACGGTGATGACCGGGGTGAGTCTGTCGGGGCTGACGGCGGGTCGTCGTGGCGCGCGCATGGCCGGCGACTCGCTGGTGCTCGAGTCTCCGGACGGCTCGGTGCGGGTGAACATCCCGTTCCGCTCGCTTCGTCGCAGCATGGCCCGGCATCTAGCGAGTCGTGGGCTCGGAGACCAGGCGGCGGAGTTCACCGCCGAGGTTACCTATGGAGACCCACTCCGGGAGAAGGAGATCTTCCCGGGCTCGTTCCGGGCGAAGGACTCCGAGGCCCGCGCCCGGTTGGCGGCCCGGGCGCCGCGAAGCGCGTTCCAGGGAGCGGAGGACGAGGTGAGCCTGGAGTCCGTGGCGTTCGTGAACATCCGCCTCAAGGACGAGCAGGGAAACGAGATTCCCGAACTGGACGAGCCCATGACCGTGCGCCTGCGCATTCCGGACGGCCTCCAGGCTCGGTACCTCGACCTCTACAACCGCGGTCAGACCGTGATCCCGTGGTACTCCTATGACGAGGAGCAGGGGATCTGGGTGCGCGAGGGTGAGGCGACGCTGGTGAAAGTGGCGGAGCAGGGCCAAGAGGTTATGTACGCCCAGGCCCAGGCCGAGCACTTCTCATGGTGGAACGTGGACTGGCCCATCATCACCCATGCGTGCATCGACGGTACGGTGCAAGACGCCGACGGAAACGTGCTGGCAGGCGCGTGGATCACGGCCGAAGGCGTGAACTACCAGGGCGCGAGCGACGCGATCACCGACGCCGAGGGGAACTTTCTCGTCCGGGTGCGCCGTGACGCGATCGTCCGGGTGTTCGTGACCGAGCAGGAGAATACAGCGGTGGAGGTGGACACGGGCGCGGGCACCCAGGACAGCTGCGGTGAAGGCGTGCCCCTGTACCACGCGGGCATTCTGACTTTGCAGCGGGCACGGATCACGGGCCGGGTCGTGTGGGCCGGCAGCGACCCAGCCGAGCCGATCCAGTACGTGACCGTGCGGGCGTCCAGCGGGGCGGCGGCCGTGACCGGAAGCGACGGGACGTTCGAGGTTCCGGCCCCATCCGGTGAGGACGTCACGCTGGTGTTCGAGTACTGGGACCCGGATGCCTGGCAGTCGGTGCGCGCCACCCGAACCGTGGAAGGTGCCAACGGCGAAGTCGACTTGGGCGACGTGGCCCTGGAGCAGCCCACCGAGTGGGTCACCCTCGAGGGCACGGCCTACGTCCGTACCGGTGCCGGTACGGACGACGAGACCACCGAGCCCGCCCGCTGGGCCTACCTCAACGTGGCCGGGTACGAGACCTGGACCGACGGAAACGGGCGGTACTCGGTGATGGTGCCCAGAGCACAGGACGGCGTCTATGAGGTCTCCGGATGGGTGCGCTGGAGGTTCGATTTGACCACCCAGACCCAGGTCACGAAAGACGAGCCGGATGTGTACTTCGATGTCCATCAGGTCACCTTGCTCGGCACAGTGCTCGTGGACGACGGCGCGGGCCCCGAACCGGCGGCGGGTGCAGAGGTCTGGACCGACACGGGGGCGTACACGACCACCGATGAGAACGGCGGGTACGAGGTCCAGGTGGTCGCCGGGGTGGCGGCAGAGGTGACGGTGGCCTACTACGACGGCGTGTCCGGCCAGTGGATCCAGGACAGCCAGGAGGTTGTGCCGGGCACCGAGGACACCCAGGAGGGCCCCTCCTTCGTGCTGCAGGTGGTGCGACCCGTGCGTGTCACGGGCCGGGTAACCTTTGGAGCGGGGTGCCCGGCGGCATGGGCCGGTCTTCTGACCTACGAGCAGGGGTGGACGAGCACCGACGGGGAGGGCCGGTACGAGGTGTACCTGCCCGCGGAGACGGATCAGAAGATCTTCGTGGTGTACGGTGACGACGAGGTGTGGACGGAAACCCTGAACCTGTTCGGCCGAACCGGCACGGTCGCGCACGACATCCAGATCGAGGGCGTGCAGGTCCCGCCCTCTGTGGAGGTGCAGGAGTACGCCGCGTCCGTGGTGGCCGGGGGAACGTGGCGAGCGACGCTCGTGGTACGCCGGTGCGGAACCGATCCGTTCACCTACCGGATGTCGGCCGATGGCGTGTTGGAGAGTCCCGCGACAGGCGATCTCGTTTTCACCGACGGAGAGGCCACGGTCGACCTGGAGATCGCCGTGCCCGAGTCGGCCGCCTCCGGCTGGCACGAGTTTCGTTTCGAGGTGCTCGACGCGGATGACAATGCGGTGGCGCAGAACTCGTTCTGGGTGCAGATCCGGGCAGCCGACGTGAACGAACCGCCTAGGGTCGAGGAGCTCATGGTGGCACCGTCCACGGTCATGCGGGGCCAGGAGGTCGAGGCGTGGGTCTATGCCTGGGACCCGGACTGGGACGGGTTGACGTTTGCGTGGACCTTGGAGCGCCGGAACCAGGACGGCGAGTTCGAATCGGTCGATGTGGAGCTGGGGGGTGACGCGTACGTTTCGGTCGACACCGGCGGACGGGAAGCCGGCGTGTATCGGCTCACCGTGGCGGTCTCGGACGGCGCGCAGACGGTGAGCCGGTCGGCCGAGTTCGAGGTGGTCGAGCCCACCCCGGTCGTCTGGTCCGTGGTGGCGGACCGAAGTCAGGCTACGGAAGGCGATGAGGTGTGCTTCGTGGCCTACGGGCGGAACCTGAGCTCCGTCTCGTGGACGGTCAATGCCGGCGATGTCGTAGAAGACGGCAATCAGTACTGCCACACGGTAACCTCCGGCGAGGTGGAAGCCGGCGAGCTCGTGGTGGAGGCGACCGCAGGAGGCTCGAGCGCGAGCGCCCGGATCTCTCTGTACCGGGATGCCGACGGAGACGGGCTGTCGGCCGCCAGGGAGTCGGAACTGGGAACCAGCGATACCGACCCCGACTCGGACGACGACGGCCTAACCGACAGCGCCGAGGTGGAGCGGGGCACCAACCCGCTGGCTGCCGACTCGGACGGTGATGGACTGTCGGACGGTACCGAAGTGGCCCAGGGCACCGATCCCCTGAACGACGACACAGATTACGACGGCATCAAGGACGGGGAGGACGAGTACCCCCGTACGCCCATGTCGTCCTCGTTCGGCGAGGCCAAGGCCTATCTCGAGGCCGGTGACGTGGCCGCGGCCCACGCGGTGCTCGCCCAGATGGACGAGGGAGGCACCCTTACCGACCCGGCGCGGGTTCTCTATGCCCTGACCACCGTCATGACGGTGGCCGAGGAGGCAAAGGACTCGGCCTCGCCGTTCTACGCCCTGCTCGATGCGCTGGGTCTCCAGGTGGTGGGGGACACGCTGCAAACCTATGACTTCTTGGACATGGGAGCAGGCTTGGGCGGCGCTTCGGGCATGGGACGGTCGGCACGCCTGGCTGCGGCGACAACCGCGGAGCAGTACCGGGCGGCGGCCGAGGAAGCGCTCGACAGGGTCGTGGCGGCTGGGGCCCTTCTGGACGCCGTGACCGGCCCGGTTTCTTTCACCGTCACGATCGAGGGGGCCGAGTACGAGGTGGACGACGCGGACGTGGAGTTGCTGGGCGCGGCTCTGGACTGGTGCGAGTTCCTGCTGCAGTTCGCGCTGGCCTACGACTATACGCACGACGAGACCCGGGGGCCGGTGTTCTCGTTGCTGAACCTCCAAGACCTGGTGTTGCGGAGCGATGCGGCCGACCGAATGGCTGCGGCCAAGCAGGCGTTCGTGGATGCGATCGACGGGCTGGAAGCGGCCCACGACGCCATGGCGGCGGAGACCGACGACCAGTCCGACGATCTCCTGACCCTCGTTCCCGAACTGGAGGGGTACTGGCCGTATCTCACCCAGACGCTGGATGCCCTGGTGGCCTCGGCCGAAGCGGCCGGGTTCACCCCGGTGCCGTTCTGGCAGCCCGGTGAGGAGGAGTTCACCAGTTTCAGGGACGACCCCGACACAGGGGAGACGATCGGAACGGCCCGGATCCCGCTGTATCTCCAGTACTTGAGCATCGACCTCTCCGCCCTTTTCGACGAGCCGTTCGACGGGGCCGGGTTGGCCGACGACGTGGCCGCCGGTCTGGTCAGCGTGACCTTCACGCCGTGGACCGGCTGGGACGGCAGCGTGTACTACGACCAAGACACCCGCATCGACGGAGATTCCTATCTCGCCGGCTTCATTGCCTCCGTGGTGGAGGACGTGGAGTTCCCGGGTGGCGGAGTGGAAGCCTACCTCTGGGCGGGCCCGAGCGGGCCGCGGCTGACGGACTCGTGGGAGGGCGGCCCGGCGACGGCGCTCGAACTTGTCGAGATGGGGCGGCCTGACCTCGTCACCCGCGCGGGCTACACGGCGGAACGGGTGGTTCTGCGCCCGGTGGCGAAGCTCGAGGGGGCGGCCATCTCGGTGGACGGGGACGACAGCGACTGGACCGGCGTCGTAGCTACGCCGCTCGGGGCGTTCGGTGAGGTGGCCCAGGTCGAAGCGAGCGACGGCATCTATCTGCTGATTCGGTCCCCGTACCTTTACGCCGGGTCGTGGGTGTCGCTGTCGTTCGGTCGGGCCGGCACCGCGGGGGTGGACAGATGGGTCTGGGGCATCGAGGTGTGGTCTGGCGGCGCCTACGTGTGGGGCCTCCCCGAAGAGGGCGTGGAGTCCGCCGTTGGCGATGGGGTAGTCGAGCTCTTCATCCCCTCGTGTGCCCTTGCCCTTGCGGCAGGCGACGGTCGCGTTTTTGTCCACGAAGCCTCCGCATGGGGCGAGCAGTGGGACGCCTCGGACGTAACCGGGTGGCCACCCGAGTGGATCCTCGGGTACTCCCTGGCCGTGCCCCCGTGCAGCGCGGCGGGTGCCGACACGGACGGCGACGGGTTGACCGACGACCAGGAGTCCTGGATCGGTTCCGACCCGAACGCCGCCGATACGGACGGCGACGGCCTTTCGGACTACGACGAGGTGATGACGTACGGGACGAGCCCAAGCAGCGTCGATTCGGACTGGGACGGGTACAGCGACAACGAAGAGGTGGCCGCGGGGGCGGATCCCAACGACTGGGAGAGCACGCCGGAGAACACGGGGCTTCGGTTCGGGTTCACCTATCTGCAGTACCGGAACCACGAGGATCCGTCGGACACGTATTCCCCGGACATGTTTCGGGCCTGGGCGGATCTGAGGCTGGACGGCTCTCCCGTGTCCGAGTCGGACATCGCCGAGGTCGAGGTGCTCGACTCGGCCGACAACCCGGTCACGATGAACCCCTGGCAGTTCTGGGGCGACAGCGGGCACAGCTACTACAGCAGCGGGGGTGGGTGGAGGCTCTCCGACCCTTGGATCAACACCGGTGTGTACTTCAGCCTGCCGGATCTCCCCAGGGGAACCTACACTCTTCGGGTGACGACGACCGACGGCCGAGTGGGTACCTACACGATCAACTTCCCTGGGCAAGTCGTTCTCCCCTATGTGCGGGATGTGGGCTATGAGTGGACCTCAAGGGGCCTCCGCGTCACCTGGACGAATCCGACGGCAGACCCCAACTGGGGCCAGGTGGACCGGATCATGGTGGTTCTCCTGGACCCCGACTGGGGGGACGTGCTGTACATCCCGGTGGACCCGACGCAGGAATCGTTCCTGATCCCGGCCAACGTGCTCGAGACCGTGGCCGAGTACGAGCAATTCCCGGCGCTCAAGCTGCAGATCCAGACCCGGGCCTATGACGAAGACAACGGCAACTTGAACTACGCCCGGGGCTACGCCAAGGCGGTCGACATCCCCTGGGCCTGGAACGATCCGATCGTGAGCTGGGCGTACATGCAGTACCGCAACTATCCGGACGATGCGAAGGACGGGGTGCGGGCCTGGATCGAGTTCGAAAAGGCCGGTGATCCGCTGGGCCCGGAGGATTTTCGTTCGCTTCAGGTCGAGCAACCGTCGGGTAGTCCGGTTCCGGGGGGCGCCTGGGGCGATGCGGGCTTGGATGCGGGGGATTACTTGTGGCTCTCCTGCAGCGGAGGCGAGTGTTACTGGGATGGGACTCTGCGCACGTACGCCGGCTTCTTCTGGACGCTGGGCTCATCGCTCGAGGGGGGGCTCGATTACACCTTCACAGGTCAGTACGCAGGTGGCGGTTCGCTCGACTACTCGTTGAACTATCCCGGGGACGTCGTTCTTCCTCTGGTGACAAACCTTTCGTCCGAGCGGCAGGCCGACGGCGGGGTCCTTCTGACCTGGTCCAACCCGGTGTCGGAGCCCAACTGGGGCGAGGTGGACCAGTTGCGGATCGTGGTGCTGGACATGGCGAACCCCGATGACCCGGCCGACATCGTTTACGCATGGGTTCCGCCGGACCAGGAGTACGCCGTGCTCCCCCCCGAGGTGGTGACCCAGATCCAGGCGATGGGAACGGGGCCGTTCCAGTGGATCGTGCAGACCCGGGCGTACGACGACGATGGGCACAACTACGCCCGCGGCTACTCGGAGCAGGCCGACCTGAACCTCACGTACACCGAGGGTTCCGTGCCCACCGACACCGACGGCGACGGACTGTCGGACTACGAGGAGATCACGGAGTGGTGGACGGTGCCGACCAATCCCGACTCGGACGGGGACGGACTCACGGATGGGGACGAGGTGAACGTGTACGGCACCCAACCGACGGTGGCGGATACCGACGGAGACGGGGTGACGGACGGCGAGGAGGTCAACGCGGGCACGGACCCGATGGCCTGGGGCGAACGCCCGAGTCAGCGCCTGTCATCGGACTTCGCTTACGTGCAGTACCGCAACTACGAGGACTCGTCCCGGAACGGGTTCCGTGCGTGGATCTCGCTGATGGACGGCGGGGTGTTCCCCCAGACGGGGGAGTCGATCTCGTACGCCCGATTGGAGGACTCCTCGGGCGCGTTCGTTAGCGACGCCTGCCAGTTCGTGGGTGCGGACTACGTGGTGTTCGACCCAACCGAGCAAACGACGGATGAGGGGCGTTGGGCCGGTTGCTGGTTCGACCTCACGGGGATGGACTTGGTCCCGGGAAGCTACCGGTTCAAGGTTACCGACCCCGATGGCGGAACGCTGGTGAGGGAGACCACCATGCCGGAGGTCCGGTCGATGAACTTTGTGTCTTCCGCCAGCATGACCTACGAGTGGCAGCCCGACGGCAGTTTGACGCTGTCCTGGACGGAGCCGGAGGCTCCCAACTACGACGAGTTGCGCTTGGTGTTCCGCCGACCCGCTCCGTCGTGGGTGGACTTCTTCTACGTGCTTCATCTGGAAGGCACAAATTCGGTGACGATACCTGCGGATGTTGTGGAACTCCTGGATTCCTACTCCCCGGTTTCGGAAGGTTGGCTTTGGGAGATGCAGGGCCGAGCCTGGACGGACGACGGGGACAACTACGCGAGGAGTTACAGTAACCCCGTGATGATCACGACGGAAGATCAGGACGGAGACGGGATCAGCGACGACGAGGAGATGAGTCTCGGCACAGACCCTGTCAATCCGGACACGGACGGGGATAAGGTGGGGGACGGCTTGGAGTTGACCCTGGGAACGGATCCTCTCGACGACACCGACCCGGGTGGGTGGATTCCCACCGAGAACACGGAATTGGTGGGGATCTGGGAGCTTAGGGACGAGTTCGGAACGCTCAAGGTGAGCGTCGAGTTCAACCAGGATGGATCTTTCGTCATCGACCACGAAGAGTATGGCCCCTCAGAGGCGTGGTACCACGAGGAGGGCTCGTGGAGTCTTGCGGCGGAGGGCATCGAGATGACCTGGTCAAGCTCGACCGATCCCGACATCTCCGCGGGATCTTCCAGAATCCTTCCGGCAGTCCTTCTCCCCGACGGAAGACTGGTATTGGATTTGTGGATTCTTTTGTCTCCTTCGTCTCCTTGATGCCGCAGAGTCGTTTGCCCTTGCTCGGGTTGTTACGCATGATGGTGATGCGGGGAGGCCGTTGGGCCTCCCCGGTCTCGTGGTTGGGCGGCGCATGAATCGGTTCGCCTCGCGCTCCGGCCGCTTGTGCCTCCTGGGGGGCGCGCTCGTGGCCGCGGCCGTGTGGGGATCCGCCATTTTTTGGGGCGGCGGGCGGACCGAATCCCCGGTCCGGCCTTTTTCCGGCATCCGCCAAGAGGTGACCGGCGTCCAGTACGTGGAAGAGGATCCGGCGCGGGGCACACGGCTGGTGGTGGAGGCGGCGCGGTCGGTGACCCGGGACGGGCGGGTGGGGAAGCTCTTTCGCACGCCCCTGAAGCCCGAGGTGACCCTTGAAGGGGTGCGGGTGGAGTTGTCGGACCGGCAGGGGCGCACGCTCCGGGCGCGGGCCGCGCGGGGGCGGCTCGATCCCAGGGTCTGGAGAGTGGAGTTGAAAGCCCCTCGCGAGGTGTCACTCGGCCGGACCCCGCTTCGGGCAGGGGTTGTTACGGTGGCGCGGGACGGCCGGGTTGGGTTTCCGCAAGGCCTGGGCCTGGAAACCGGGCCTCTGGCCCGCCGGTTCGAGGGCACGCTGGCCGAGTTGGAAGCGCTCGTGACCCAGGGGCCCCGGAGGGTGGCGGCCCCCCCGGCGAAATCGCGGCCGGAGCGGTTGACCCCCCAGGGACGCCCTGGTAGACTCCGGCGCCAACCGGAGACCGGGGGCCCGTAGGAGCATCGATGTCGGATCCGTTTCACCCCGCAACCCGAGACGAAACCTTCTCCGCCCAGGCGAGAAGGTTTTTTTTTGAGTTCGGGCGAGGCCGGTCCCCCCTCCAGCTTCCTAGCCTTCCAGCCTTCTAGCCAAAGGGTCCTCCCATGGCCGAGACCTACCGCAGGGTGCTCCTGAACGCTGATGCCGTGCGCCGGAGCCTGGCGCGCATGGCTCTGGAGATCCTTGAGCGCAACCGGGGCACCCAGGGCCTGGCCCTGGTGGGGATCGTGCGCCGGGGCGACCGGCTGGCCCGCCGGATCGCCGATCACATCCGCAAGGCCGAGGGGGTCGAGGTGCCGGTGGGCCGGCTCGACATCACCCTGTACCGGGACGACCTGGGCCGCAAGGGGGCCCCGCCGCCCCTGGGGCCCACGGACATCCCGTTCTCCCTGGACGACCGGGTGGTGGTGCTGGTGGACGACGTGCTCTACACCGGCCGCACGGTGCGGGCCGCGTTGGACGCCCTGGTGGACCTGGGCCGGCCCCGGGCCATCCAGCTCGCCGTGCTGGTGGACCGGGGACACCGGGAGTTGCCGATCCAGCCCGACTACGTGGGCCATGCCGAGCCCACCCGGCCGGAGGAGGAGATCGAGGTCCGGGTGGGCGACGACCCGTCCGACGACGCCGTGTTCCTGGTGGAACCGGGCTGGGACGAAGGGGAGGTCTGATCCGGTGGAGTTCCAGCGCAAGGACCTGGTGGCCATCGAGCCCCTGGCGCCCGAGGAGATCGTGCACATCCTCGACACGGCCGAGGGGTTCCTGGAGGTGTCGCGCCGGGAGGTGAAGAAGGTGCCGGCGCTGCGGGGCAAGACCGTGGTGAACGGGTTCTTCGAGCCGTCCACCCGCACGCGGCTCTCGTTCGAGATCGCGGAGAAGCGGCTCTCGGCCGACACCGTGAACTTCTCGGCCTCCACCAGCTCGGTGAAGAAGGGCGAGACCCTGCTGGACACCGTGAGGAACATCGAGGCCATGGTGCCCGACGCGGTGGTGATCCGCCACGGCGCGGCCGGCGCGGCCGAGTTCGTGGCCCGGCGGCTCGGGTGCTCGGTGATCAACGCGGGCGACGGCCGGCACGAGCATCCGACCCAGGCCCTGCTGGACCTGTTTACGATCCGTCGGCGCAAGGGCCGGATCGAGGGGCTCACGGTCACGATCGTGGGCGACATCGCCAACAGCCGGGTGGCCCGGTCCAACATCCACGCCCTCACCAAGCTGGGTGCCCGGGTGCGGGTGTGCGGCCCGCCGACCATGCTGCCGCCCCAGGTGGAGCGGATGGGGGTGGAGGCCTACACCCGGGTGGCCGAGGCCGTGGCCGGAGCCGACGTGGTCATGGCCCTGCGCATCCAGAAGGAGCGCTTGGGCCGAGCCGTGTTCCCGTCGGACCGGGAGTACGCCCGGGTGTTCGGCCTGAACTCGCGGGTGCTCGAGGGGGCGGCGGCCGACGCGATCGTCATGCACCCGGGGCCCATGAACCGGGGGGTGGAGATCACCTCCGAGCTGGCCGACGGCCCCCGGTCGGTGATCCTCGAACAGGTGGAGCACGGGGTGGCGGTGCGCATGGCCGTGCTGTACCTGCTGTTGGGCGGCGGGAGGTCGGAATGGACTTCGTGATCCGCGGCGGCCACGTGATCGACCCGGCCTCGGGCCTGGATGCCCCCCGGGACGTGGCCGTGGCCGAAGGAAAGATCCTGGCGGTGGAGCCCTCGATCGACCCGGGTTCCGCACCCGTGGTGGACGCCTCGGGCCTGTGGGTGCTGCCGGGGCTGATCGACATCCACGTGCACCTCAGGGAGCCGGGCCAGGAGTACAAGGAGGACGTGGCCTCGGGCACCCGCGCCGCCGCGGCCGGCGGGTTCACGGCGGTGGCGGCCATGCCCAACACCCGGCCGGTGAACGACAACGCGGAGGTGACCCGGTACGTCTTGGAGAAGGCCCGCCGGCGGGGCGTGTGCCGGGTGTACCCGGTGGGGGCGATCTCCAAGGGCCTGCGGGGCGAGGACCTGGCCGAGATCGGGGAGCTGGCCGAGGCCGGGTGCGTGGCCGTGACGGACGACGGCCACCCGGTGTCGTCGAGCCTGCTGATGCGCCGGGCCCTGGAGTACGCCTCGGCCTTCGGCGTGGTGGTGGTGAGCCACTGCGAGGACCTGGACCTGGCCCGGGGAGGGGCCATGAACGAGGGCCTGGCCTCGGCCTACCTGGGCCTGCCGGCCGTGCCGGCCGAGGCCGAGGAGATCCAGGTGGCCCGGGATCTGCTGCTGGCGCGCCGCACCGGCGGCCGGCTCCACCTGGCCCACCTGTCCACCCGGGGGTCCATGAAGCTGCTGCGCTACGCCAAGCGCATGGGCCTGCCGGTGACCGGCGAGACCGCGCCCCACTACTTCACCCTGACCGAGGACGCGGTGCGGTCCTTCGACACCCACGCCAAGATGAACCCGCCCCTGAGGGAGATCGCCGACGTGGAGGCCGTGCAGAAGGCCCTGCGCCGGGGCGTGGTGGACGCGGTGGCCACGGATCACGCCCCCCACGCCCCGGACGAGAAGGAGGTGGAGTTCGAGGCCGCGCCCAACGGGGTGATCGGGCTGGAGACCAGCCTGGGGGTCACGCTGCGGCTGGTGCACCACGGCCTGCTGGATCGGGTGCGGGCCGTGGCCGCCCTGACGTGGGGGCCGGCCCGGGCCCTGGGCCTTCCCGGCGGCACCCTTGCCCCGGGCGGGCCGGCCGACATCACCTTGGTGGATCCCGAGGTTCGGTGGACCGTGGACCCGGCGGCGTTCTTCTCGAAGTCGCGCAACTGCCCGTTCGCGGGCATGGACCTGCGGGGCCGGGCCGTGGGCACGATCGTGGGCGGGCGCACCGTGTATTGGAACGGCCGGATCCTGGCCGAGAATCTCGAGACCGCAGAGAGGCTTCCGACATGAAGAAGGCGCTTTTGGCCCTGGCCGACGGCACCGTGTTCCCGGGCTGGTCCTTCGGGGCCGAGGGGACCACCGTGGGCGAGGTGGTGTTCAACACGAGCATGACCGGGTACCAGGAGGTGCTGAGCGACCCCTCCTACAAGGGCCAGATCGTGGCCATGACCTACCCGGAGATCGGCAACTACGGCATCAACGAGGAGGACTACGAGTCCTACCGGATCCACGTGGAGGGGTTCATCGTCAAGGAGGCCTGGGAGGTGCCGTCCAACTGGCGGGCACGGAAGGGCCTGGGCGAGTTCCTGGCCGAGGAGGGGGTGGTGGGCATCCAGGGGGTGGACACTCGGGCCGTGACCAAGCGGCTCCGGGAACGGGGCTCCATGATGGGCGCGATCTCCACCGAGGTTTTGGACGCCGGCGAGCTCGTGGAGCGGGCCCGCTCGGCCCCGCCCATCGAGGGCCGAGACCTGGTGCGCGAGGTGACCTGCTCCGAGCCCTACCGCTGGGACCAGGGGGACTGGACCGTGGAGGAAGGGTACCGCAAACCCCGCGCCCCGGGCCGGTTCCGGGTGGTGGCCTTCGACTTCGGGATCAAGTACAACATCCTTCGGCTCCTGACCGAGGTGGGGTGCGACGTGACCGTGGTGCCCGCCTCGACCTCGGCCGAAGAGGTGCTGGCCCGCAGCCCCGACGGGGTGTTCCTCTCCAACGGCCCCGGCGACCCCCAGGGGGTGCCCTACGCAGTGGAGGCGGTGCGGGGCCTCCTGGGCAAGGTGCCGCTGTTCGGCATCTGCCTGGGCAACCAGATCCTCGGCCTGGCGCTGGGGGGCACCACCCACAAGCTCAAGTTCGGCCACCACGGCGCGAACCAGCCCGTCAAGGACCTGGCCACCGAGAAGGTGGAGATCACCAGCCAGAACCACAACTTCGTGGTCGACATGGAGAGCCTGCGGCGCTCCCCCCACGCGGACGCCATCGAGGTGACCCACGTGAACCTCAACGACCGCACGGTCGAGGGGATCCGCCACCGGGAGTTCCCGGTGTTCAGCGTGCAGTACCACCCCGAGGCGAGCCCCGGCCCCCACGACGCCAAGTACCTGTTCCGCCGGTTCGTGGAGCTGATGGAGAAGGGGTAAGTTCGGTGACGGGTGACGGGTGACGGGTGACGCGCGTCCCCACGCTCCGGCCCCCGGCCCGCGGACCCCCGGCACCGACACGAGACCCTCGTCCCCCAATTCCTGTCTTCTGCATTCTGATTCCTGGATTCTGACATGCCCAAACGCACCGACATCGAGACCATTCTGATCATCGGCGCCGGGCCGATCGTGATCGGCCAGGCCTGCGAGTTCGACTACTCCGGCAGCCAGGCCTGCAAGGCCCTGCGGGAGGAGGGGTACCGGGTGGTGCTCCTCAACTCCAACCCCGCCACCATCATGACCGACCCCGAGATGGCCCACCGCACCTATGTGGAGCCGGTGACGGTCGAGGCGGTGGAGCGGATCCTGGAGGCCGAGCGGCCCCAGGCCCTCCTGCCCACCCTGGGGGGGCAGACGGCGCTCAACGTGGCGGTGGAGTGCGCCAAGATGGGCATCCTCGACCGGTACGGGGTCGAGATGATCGGCGCCAAGCTCCCGGCCATCGAGAAGGCCGAGGATCGGGCCCGGTTCAAGGAGGCCATGGAGCGCATCGGCCTGGACCTGCCCCGGTCCGGATACGCCCACAGCCTGGCCGAGGCCCAGCGCATCGTGGACGAGATCGGGTTCCCCGCGATCCTGCGGCCCTCGTTCACCCTGGGCGGCGCCGGCGGGGGCATCGCCTACAACCGGGAGGAGTTCGAGGAGATGATCAAGTGGGGCCTCGAGCAGAGCCCGGTCAACGAGGTGCTGATCGAGGAGTCGGTGCTGGGCTGGAAGGAGTACGAGCTCGAGGTGATGCGCGACGGCAAGGACAACGTCGTGATCATCTGCTCCATCGAGAACCTGGACCCCATGGGCGTCCACACCGGCGACTCGATCACCGTGGCCCCGGCCCAGACCCTCTCGGACAAGGAGTATCAGGTGATGCGCGACGCGGCCATCGCCGTGATCCGGGAGATCGGGGTGGACACCGGGGGGTCGAACATCCAGTTCGCCGTGGATCCCCGCACGGGCCGGATGGTGGTGATCGAGATGAACCCCCGGGTGAGCCGATCGTCGGCCCTGGCCTCGAAGGCCACCGGGTTCCCCATCGCCAAGATCGCGGCCAAGCTCGCCGTGGGGTACACCCTGGACGAGATCCCCAACGACATCACCCGGGAGACCCCGGCCTCGTTCGAGCCCACCATCGACTACGTGGTCACCAAGATCCCCCGGTTCGACTTCGAGAAGTTTCCCCGGGCCGACGCCACGCTGACCACCCAGATGAAGAGCGTGGGCGAGGTGATGAGCATCGGCCGCACGTTCAAGGAGAGCCTGCAGAAGGCCGTGGCGAGCCTGGAGAAGGACATCCACGGCCTGCGCTCCCCCATCAAGGACGCCGGGTCGCTCACGGACGAGGAGATCCGGGAGCGGATCGCGGACCGGCTGCGGGTGCCCAACTGGGAGCGGCTGTGGTACCTGGCCGAGGCGTACCGCCGGGGCATGGACGCCCACGAGATCCACCGGCTCACCCAGATCGACCCGTGGTTCCTGGAGAACCTCAGGCAGATCGTGGAGTTCGAGGAGGAGCTGGCCACCTTCCGCAAGTCGGCCGGCCGGGGCCGGCTGCCCGACGAGGTGCTCCGCGAGGCCAAGGAGTGGGGGTTCACGGACCGGCGCCTGGGGGATCTGCTGGAGGTGAGCGAGGCGGAGGTGCGCCGCTGGCGGGAAGAGGCGGGCATCCGGGCCGTGTTCAAGCGGGTGGACACCTGCGCGGCCGAGTTCGAGGCCCACACCCCCTACCTGTACTCCACCTACGAGAGCGAGTGCGAGGCCGCGCCCACCGACCGCCGGAAGATCATGATCCTGGGCGGGGGCCCCAACCGGATCGGCCAGGGCATCGAGTTCGACTACTGCTGCGTGCACGGGGTCCTGGCGCTCCGGGAGGACGGGTACGAGACCATCATGGTCAACTGCAACCCGGAGACCGTGTCCACCGACTACGACACGGCCGATCGGCTCTACTTCGAACCCCTCACCCTGGAGCACGTGCTGAACATCGTGCGCACCGAGCGGCCCGAGGGGGTGATCGTGCAGTTCGGGGGCCAGACCCCGCTCAAGCTCGCCCGGGCCCTCGAGGCCGAGGGCGTGCCGATCATCGGCACCAGCCCGGACAAGATCGACCTGGCCGAGGACCGGGAGCGGTTCCAGCGGCTCCTGCACGACCTGGGGCTCAAGCAGCCCGAGAACGGCATCGCCCGCAGCCCCGAGGAGGCCGAGGCCGTGGCGGCGGCCATCGGGTACCCCGTGGTCGTGCGGCCGTCGTACGTGCTGGGCGGCCGGGCCATGGAGATCGTGTACGACGAGAGGAGCCTGCGCCAGTACATGACCGAGGCCGTGGAGGCGAGCCCCGAGCACCCGGTCCTGATCGACAAGTTCCTCAACGACGCGATCGAGATCGACGTGGACGCGGTGGCCGACGGCCGGCGGGTGGTGGTGGCCGGCATCATGGAGCACATCGAGGAGGCCGGCGTGCACTCGGGCGACTCGGCCTGCTCCCTGCCCCCGTACAGCCTGGCCCCCGACCTGGTCGAGGAGATCCGGCGGCAGACCGAGGCCCTGGCCCTGGCCCTGGAGGTCCGGGGGCTCATGAACGTGCAGTTCGCCGTGCAGGACGGAACGATCTACGTGCTCGAGGTGAACCCCCGGGCGAGCCGCACGGTGCCGTTCGTGTCCAAGGCCACGGGCGTGCCCCTGGCGAAGATCGCGGCCCGGGTCATGGCCGGCCGGACCCTGGACGAGCTGGGCGTGACCCAGGTGCCTGTGCCGCGGCACGTGAGCGTGAAGGAGGCGGTGTTCCCCTTCGTCAAGTTCCCGGGGGTGGATACGATCCTCTCGCCCGAGATGAAGAGCACGGGCGAGGTCATGGGCATCGACACGGACTTCGGCATGGCCTTCGCGAAGGCCCAGCTGGCCGCGGGCAACCCCCTGCCCCTGGCCGGGACCGTGTTCGTGTCGGTCAAGGACGACGACAAGCCCGCCGCCGCCCAGGTGGCCCGCCGCCTCGTGGAGGAGGGGTTCCGGCTGATCGCCACCCGGGGCACGGCAGCGTTCCTCCAGGCCGAGGGGCTGCCGGTCGAGGTGGTGAAGAAGGTGCAGGAGGGCCGGCCCCACGTGGTGGACGTGATCGTGAACGGCGAGGCCGACCTGCTGATCAACACGACCCAGGGGGCCAAGGCCATCGCGGACTCGTTTCACATCCGGCGGGCCGCCCTGGAGTACAACGTGCCCTACTTCACCACGGTGGCGGGCGCCCGGGCCGCGGTATCGGCCATCCGAAGCCTGCGGCGCGCCGAGTTCCGCGTGAAGCCGCTGCAGGAGTACTATGGCTGGAAGGCGGGAAGGCTAGAAGGCTAGAAGGCTGGGAGGCATCGTCAGTCAGACCCTGCGGGACCCTACACCGGGGAAGGTAACGTTCGGTGGTGCGGGCACATTGCCGGCGGCGGGGCATGGGTTTCAGAAGCCAGATTTCAGCGGACAGAGGACAGGAAAATCCCGAAAAACAGCCTGGTTTTCTCGGGGACTTCTTCTAGGGTCATCCGACGCCTTCCTCCTGTCCACTGTCCTTCTGAATTCTGACCCCTGACACGGCCGAAGGCCCCCGACCGACGACCAACGACCGAAGTTACATGGGAGTCAACACGTGGCGCTGGATCTGACGAGTCTGCGCAAGGCGGTGAGGGCCCTGGGGGATGTGCTCGACCGGTGCGAAGACGAGGCCGTGACCTCAGGGCTCGATCCCGTTACGAGAAACGCCCTGCGGGCGGGAGCGATCCAGCACTTCGAGTTCACCTTTGAGCTCTGCTGGAAGTTCATGCAGCGGTGGTTGCGGCAGAACGCCGAGAGCGAGGAGGCCGCCCGGCCCCGAACCCGCAAGGACCTCTTTCGCATGGCGGCCAGGTGGGGCCTGATCGACGACCCGATACCGTGGTTCCGGTACGCCGAGGCCCGGAATCTCACATCCCACACCTACAACGAGGACGAGGCGGCCCGGGTGTACGCGGTGGCCCGGTCGTTCCTGGGGGACGCCCGGGCGCTCCTGGCCCGGTTGGAGCAGGCCAATGATTGACCTGCCCGCCGCAGAGATCGAGGAGGTGCGGCGGCTGGTGGCCCGCCACCTGCCCGGACGGGAGGTGCGGGTGTTCGGGTCGCGGGCGGAGGGCTCTGCCCGGAGGTTCTCGGACCTCGATCTCGCGGTGGTGGGGCCTGCTCCCGACGAGGAGCTCGAAGCCCTGCGGGACGCCTTTTCCGAGTCGGATCTCCCGATCCAGGTGGACGTGGTGCGGTGGGAGGACCTCCCCGAGGGGATCCGCGAGGGCATCGGGAACCGGTTCGTGGTGCTCCAGGAGGCCGAGGGGCGGTGACGAGAGGGGATTGGATCGGGCGGTTCCTGGGGCCCCCGGCGTTCGGGGGGGTGGTGGCTTCGCCCGGCCGCAGCAAGCACGGCGACAAGGTCCTCCGGTGTTGTCTCCAGGCCGCCCGCACGCTCGGGAGGGTCGCGCTCATCGCGGGCCTGGTCGTTTGGGCGTGGGGTGGCGCGTTCGCCGGCTCCCGCGAGCACCTGGAGGTGGGGCTCAAGGCCTATCGGGACGGGTTCCACGACCTGGCCGCCAAGGAGCTTCGAGCCTACCTGGAGGCCGAGCCATCGAGCCCCGACCGGGCCGAGATCCTGGATCTCTTGTTCCGGGCGGAGCTGGCCCGGGGGAACCCCGAGGGGGCCCGGGCCGCGCTGGAGGAGCTCGCCCGGCTGGGCCGGCCCGAGGCCGAGTACTGGCTGGGGTGGCTCGCCGTCCGCGAGGGCCGGGACGAGGAGGCCCTGACCCACCTCGCCCGGTATCTGAAGGCGGGTGGGGACCGTGTGGCCGACGCCCGGCTCCTGGCGGCCCGATCCTCGGCCGCACTGGGCCGGTGGAAGGAGGCCCAGGCCCACTACCGGGCGTTCCTGTCCGCAGCCCCCCGGGACGACTCCCGGCGCGCCGCTGCGTGGCTCGGTCTGGTGAAGGCCGCGCGGGAGGCGGGGGACCCGAAGGCGGTGGAGACCTTCGCCCGGGAGGCCCTTGGGGACCCCGCCCTTGCCGGCGCTCGGGAGGCCCTCCGGGGCCTCGCCCGGACCGGCGCGGCCGCGGCGTCTACGCCCGAGGACCGGGCCTTCTTCTGGGGCCGGCTGGCAGCGTCGGCCGAGGACCCGGCCGACCGCGCCGAGGCCCTGTACGAGCAGGGCCGGGCCCTGGCCGAGGCCGGAGAGCCCGAGGCGGCGGCCGGGGCCTTGGAGCGGTTCCTCGCGCTGGAGCCCCGGGGAGATCGGGCGGTCGAGGCCCGGCTGGTGCTCGCGGACGTGGCCCGGGCGCGGGGGGACCTGGGTGCTGCCCTCACGCACCTGGAGGGCGCGATCGCGGCCGGGGCGGCCGGCCGGCGCGCTCTCGATCTACATCGGGCCGCGTTCGCCCTGGCGTCGAAGCTGGGGGACGAGGGCCGGGCCGAGGCCCACGCCCGGGCGCTTCTGGGGGCGGCCGACGCCGTGTCCCGCCAGGAGGCGGACCGGGCCCGGTGGTTCCTGGCCGGCCGGGCGGCGGCCGCGGGCCGGGCCGAGGAAGCGGTGGGGCTGTGGGACGCGATCGATCCGGCCGGCCCCCTGGGGCCGGCGGCCCGGCTCTCTGCGGCCCGGACCCTTCTGGACCGGGGGGATGCCGGGGGAGCCCTGAAGAGGGTCGAACCCCTGCTGGCCACGGCAACGGACCTGGAGCCGTGGCTGTTGGCCGTGGCCGCCGCCGAGGCGGCCGGGGACGAGGGGCGGGCCGGCCGGTTTTCCGCGGAGGTGGCGGCCCGGGTCCCGGCGGACCAGGCACCCGGCTGGCTCGAACGGGCCGTCGCCCACTTCGAGAAGGCCGGGGACCGGGCGCAGGCCCGGGCCCTGCGCGAGCGGCTGGCCACGGAGCACCCAGCCACGGCCGAGGGCGACCGGGCGGCCCTGGCCCTCCAGGTGGAGGCGTTCCGGGCCGAGGACTGGGCCGGGGTGCTGAGGTGGTCGGCCGCGGCCCGCAGGGCCGACCCTTCCGGCGCGGCCGAGCTGCGGGAGGCTGAGGCCCTCGTACGCACAGGGAAGAACGCCCGGGCCGCGGAGGTGTTGGAGGCCGTGGCCGGCCGACCCGGGCCCCACCGGGCCAGGGCCCTGCTGCGGCTCGGCACCCTGGCCGACGAGGCCGGCGACTTCGACCGGGCCCGGCAGCGGTACGAGGCGGCACTTGCCGCCGGGTTGCCGGACCCGGCCGGCCGGTGGGTGCGGAGGCGGTTGGCCGAGCTTCGGGAGGCCGGCCGTGGCCGATGAGGAGCCGGTCCGGATCGTGGAGGTGCCCCCCGCCCGGTGGATGGAGGTGCTCCGGGTGGAGTCGGCGAGCTTTGCCCACCCCTGGGACCCCGGCACGGTGCACGAGGTGCTCCACAGCCGGTTCTGCCGGGCCCTGGGCGCCGAGGCGCCGGACGGCTCCCTGGTGGGGCACGTGCTGTACGCGGTGCAGGGGGGGCTGTGCCACGTGCTCGATCTGGCCGTGCTGCCCGGGTGGCGGCGCCGGGGCATCGGGACCCGGCTGGCCCGGGCGATGCTCGAGCGGCTGAAGGCCGAGGGGGTGGAGTTCTCGTTCCTGGAGGTCCGCGCCTCCAACGCCGGCGCCGAGGCGTTCTACCGGTCCCTTGGGTTCGAGCCGGTGGGCCGGCGCCCCCGATACTATCCGGACACCGGCGAGGACGCGGTGGTGATGGTGCGCCTTCTAGCCTCCTAGGGTATCGTTTCCGAAATCCCGTGGTTTTCCTAGGGAGTGGGGCTGGGGGCCCCTCCTTCGCTGAACGGCCTCGCAGGGGCCGCCTCGGCGCGGTTCGCTGCGGCGCGTGAGAGCACGCGCCGCGGCCGCACCGCTCGCGCCGGGCGGCCCGGGCTGCTCGGCCGTCGCGTTTCGTCGGAGCCCCCAGCCCCACCCACGCAATCCGCATACGTTTTTGCGAAACGGAAGCCCGCATTATTCATGAGCGTTCGTCGCGAAACCGTCGAGTGTGCGTCAGATCGGGGCAAGCGCAGCGCCGAGGGGCGCAGGCGTACTGGACGGTACGTCGAGCCCCGAGGCGCGAGCACGCCCCGAGATGGCGTGCAATCGGCGGTTGCAGCAGAAGGCTTCATGAATAACGCGGGCTAGCCTTCCAGCTTTCCAGGAGGTTCCGGATGGACGACCGGGCGTGGGTGGTGTACCGGGAAGCCCTCGGTGGGGAGTACTACCGGTTGCGGCTTCGGCCGGCCGAGCCGTTCGGGGCCGAGCCCGGGCAGTTCGTGATGCTCCAGGTGGGGGAGGGCATCGACCCCCTGTTGCGACGGCCGTTCAGCATCCATCGGATGGACCCCCTGACCGGAGGGGAGTTCGAGGTGCTGTTCCGGGTCGCGGGCCGGGGCACCTCCCTGCTGGCCCGCCGCCACGTGGGGGACCGGGTGGACGTGCTGGGACCCCTGGGCCGGGGGTTCACGTTGGATGCCGAAGCCCCGGTCCTTGTGGGCGGGGGTGTGGGGGTGGCCCCTCTCCTGTTCCTGGCCGAGGCGTTCCTGGACCGCGGGGTGCGGCCCCGGCTCGTCCTGGGCGCCCGGTCCGACCGGGACCTGCTGTGCCACGGGGACTTCGCGTGCCTCTCGGTACCCTGCGAGCTGGTCACCGAGGATGGGAGCCTCGGCCGAACGGGCCTGGTGACCACCCCGCTGGAGCACGCCTTGCGGGAGGCGGGGGGGGCGGCCCGGGTGTACGCCTGCGGCCCCATGCCCATGCTCCGGGCGGTGGCGGATCTGTGTGCGCGGCACGGGGTGGGCTGCGAGGTCTCCCTGGAGGCCCACATGGCCTGCGGGGTGGGGGCGTGCCTGGGATGCGTGGTGCCCGCGGCCGGGGGGGGGTACCTGAGGGTGTGCAAGGACGGGCCGGTGTTTCGAGGGGAGCAGATCGCTTGGAACGCCGAAGTGGGGTGAGGGCCTCGGCCGAGAAAATGCTTCCGGGACGAATTTTTTTCTAAAGCCGGGAAGGGAAGCGGCCGATCTTGGAACCCAGGGCCGGTGGCTAGCGCCCAGCCTCCTCTCTTCCTCCTCCTTTCGGAAACCGGGCCGTCCCCTTTGGGACGGCCCGGTTTCTTATTACGGCAGTTGCTTGCGGATCGCCTCGATCTCGGCCCGGATCTTCCCTGCCATCTCGGCCGGGGGCTTGCGCTCGAGGTAGCGCTGCCACGCCTTCATGGCGCCCTCGAGGTCGTTGAGGTCGTACCGGAGCACCACCCCCAGGTTCAGCAGGCTGTTCAGGTGGGACGGGTCCAGATCGGCGGCCCGGCGAAACTCCTCCACCGCCTTCTGGAAGTCGCCGATCCGTCGGTACATGATGCCCCGATCGGTGATCACGTCGGGGTCGTTGGGGTCGAGTTCCAGGGCCTTGGTGTAGGCGTCGATCGCCTCCATGTACTGGTCGGTGTCGAAGTAGAGGTTCCCCAGCCGCACCCAGGCGGTGCGGTTGGTGGGGTCGTTCTTCAGGATGTTCTTGAGCTCCCGGATCTCCACGGTCAGGCTCCCCAAGGTGGACGAGGGGGGGGCCACGGCGGGGGCGGGCTGGGTCACCGGAGCGGGTCTAGGCCCTGGGGTGTGAGCCACGAAGTACCCCGACACGATGCCCACCACGAAACCCACCACCAGGCATCCAACGGCCCAGATGACGGCCTGATCCAGGTTCACCTTCTTGGGCTGCGACATCCGTACTCCTCCCTGAACGTGTTGCCGGGTCCAACGCCCGGCAGGGGCCGAGCGGGCCGCGAGCCGGGTTCCCGCGCGGGAAAGGGCTTGATACCCGCCCTTCCGGCAGGGTGTCAAGTCGCGCCTCAAGGCTCGGCGGGCCGTGCCGATCCGTAAGGGAGGTTTGGGACGAGCGGCGTTCGAGGGGTCGACGATGATCAAGAAGATCGCGGTGGAAGACCTGGAAGTGGGCATGTTCATCGAGGACTTCAACGTCCCCTGGATGGACCACCCCTTCATGAGCAACAAGAAGAAGATCCGCAGCGCCAAGGAGATCGACCTCATCCGGGAGCACGGGATCCAGGAGGTGTACATCAACACGGCCAAGGGGAAGGACAGCTCCCGGGCCGTGTCGGTGGAGGAGGCGGACGCAGAGGTCCGGCAGCGGATGGAGCAGGAGGTGGCCGCCAAGGGGGCGGAGGGCCCCCCGGTCCAGCTCTCCAAGGAACAGGCGGCCTTCGAGGAGGAGGTCCGGCGGGCCAAGGTGGTGTACGCCGAGGCCAAGGCGCTGGTGAAGGACCTGCTCCACGACGCCCGCATGGGCAGGAGCATCGACGGCGAGCGGGCCGCCCAGACCGTGGACAAGATGGTGGACTCGATCTTCCGCAACCCCGACGCCATCACCAGCCTGTCACGGCTCAAGAGCTTCGACGACTACACGTTTCAGCACTCGGTGAACGTGAGCGTGCTGGCCCTGGCCCTGGGCCGGCACCTGGGGATCGTGAAGGAGGAGCTGCGGCGCCTGGGGGTCGGGGCGATCCTGCACGACGTGGGCAAGATGCGGGTGCCCGAGCAGATCCTGAACAAACCGGGCCGGCTGACCGACGAGGAGTTCGCCGTGATGAAGACCCACACGCTCCACGGCGCCAAGATCCTGATGGACACCCGCAACGTGCCCAACGAGAGCGCGGCCGTGGCCCTGAACCACCACGAGCGGTTCAACGGCCGGGGCTACCCCCGAGGAGTGGAGGGCATGGCCATCGGCAAGTTCGGCCTGATCGCGGCCATCGTGGACGTGTACGACGCCATCACCTCGGACCGCGTCTACCACAAGGGCATGCCGAGCCACCAGGCCCTGCAGAAGATCTACGAGTGGTCCAAAACCGACTTCTACCCGGTGTTCGTGCAGAAGTTCATCCAGTGCGTGGGCATCTACCCGATCGGATCGGTGGTGCGTCTGGACACGGGGGAGGTGGGGGTGGTGTGCCGCCAGAACCACGCCGAGCTGATCCGGCCCTGGGTTCGGCTGGTGCGAAAGGCGTCGGGGGAGCCGTTCACCCCGCCTGTGGACGCGGACCTCACCCAGCCGGATCCCGAAGGGGAGAAGCCGTTCGCCCGGACCATCGCCACGACCCTGGAGGCCGCTCAGGCCGGGATCGACGTGGAAGCGGTGCTGGGGGTGGGGGGCGAGGACCGGGCCGCGGCTTGACCCCCGCTGAGGGGCGACCGGATTCATACCGCAAACCGAGAGTCCTCGGGGCGCGGGGCAAGGGATCTGCCTCCGGCCGGGCGCGAAGCCGGGCATTGAGATCCGCCGCGCAGGCACGGGACGGGGGAGTTGGTTTCATTCCAACTCCGGAGAATGCGAGCCATCTCGTGGCTCGAACGCCGGCGGCTCTGCGCGGCGAGCTAAGGAGCCGCACCCGGCTCTCCGACAGGTCCCCCCCTGGGCTCAGGGGGCCAATGGCTTTGAACGCGACTTGGTATCAGCCGCCGGTCCCCGCCAGGAACTCGTAGCCGGCGAAAAAGGCCTCGACCTCCTCGTCCGCCTCCCGGGGCCGCTCGGCCCGGAGCGCCAGCACCAGCTGGTCCCGGTCCACCACGTTGGACACGGCGGCCAGGGCGCCGGCCATCACGGCCCCCACGTAGGCCGGGGAGCCGTGGCGGCGGGCGAGCTCCAGGGCCGGGATCCAGAGCACCCGCTGTCCGCAGAACGCGGTCTCCACGGTTTCCCGGTCCGGGTACGCCTCGGGGCGAAACCGGGCCTCGTAGGGCCGGACCGCCTCGTCCGACAGCAGGGCGGTGCCGCCCGGTCGGAGGTAGGGGACCAGCTTCAGGGCCTCCATCCGTTCGAGGCCGATGACCACGTGGGCCGCGCCCAGCGGGACCTTGGGGCTGGGGCCGGCCGGGGTCCCGATCCGCAGGTGCACCATGACCGGGGCCCCCACCTGGCTGAGGCCCGACTGGCCCAGCACGCGCACGTCGTACCCCTCGCGCAGGGCCGCCCCCCCCACCACCCGCCCCAGGGTCACCACGCCCTGCCCCCCCACTCCGCAGGCCACCACGTCCAGGTTCACGGGACCCGCCTCCTCGACCGGATGCGCCGGCGGATCGCCCGGTGGGGGCACGCCTCGGCGCACAGCCCGCACCCCAGGCACCGGTCGGCGTCGATGCGGACCCCGGCCGAGCCGTCGCCGAGCTCCAGGGCCGGGCAGTTGACCGCCTCGAGGCACGAGGGCCGGCACCGGTCCGGGCCCACGCACCGGTCGGACCGCACCTGATACGGAATCACCACCCGGGCCGTGGACCGGCGCACGCACGGCGCCTCGGCCACCACCACCTGCACCCCGGGGGATCGCAGGGCCGTGGCGAGCACCCGCGACAGCCGGCGGGTGAAGTAGGGCAACGTCTTGCGCACCCTTCGCACCCGGGCGGCCCGGGCGAGCTCCTCGATGCTCAGGGGCTGGGCAGGGGCTCCGGGGGTGGGGCGGTGTTGGGTGGGGGAGGGCTGGAACCCGGTCATGGCCGCGTGGTGGTTGTCGAGCACCAGCACGGTGAGCCGCACGTTCTTGCTGGCCGCGTTGAGCAGCGGCGGGATCCCCGCGTGGAAGAACGTGCTGTCCCCGATCACGGCCACCACCGGCGCGTCGACGCCGGCCCGCACGAACCCTTCGGCCACCGCGATGCTCGAGCCCATGGCCACCTCGGTCCGACACAGGTTGTGGGGCGGGTTCATGCCCAGGATGGTGCAGCCGATGTCGCCGGTGACGATCACGTCGTCCTTCCGGTACCCGGCCCGGGCGATGGCCCTCTCCAGCGCCACGTAGGCCGAGCGGTGGGGGCAGCCCGGGCAGAAGGTGAGAAGCCGGGGCGGCAGATCCGGCGGGGGGTCCACCGGCCGGGGGGGGGCGCGGCGCTGGGGCTCCCGGTCCAGCAGGTGGTCCAGGGCGGCCGACACAACGTCCGGGTCCAGGTCGCCCACCTCGGGCGTGAGCCCTTGGCGCTTTCCGAGAATCCGGGGGGGGCGCGGCAACTCGGCCGCCAAGGACCGGACCCGCTCCTCGATCAGGGGATCGAGCTCCTCCACCACCAGCACCCGCCGGCACCGGCTCAGAAGACCCAGGATCCGCTCCTCGGGCAGGGGGTGCACCACGGCGATCCGCAGCAGGTGGGGCCGCTCGGCCTCGGGCAGCCTCTCCACGGCCTCGGCCACGTAGCCCCACACCGAGGCCGGCGCGATCACGCCCACGTCCCGACGGCCCGGGACCTCCTGGTTCCACGGGTCCAGGAGCCTGGCGGCCTCGGCCATCCGGGCCAGGGCCTGCCGGTGCTGACGCCGGCACCGGGCCGCGCCGGCCTTCGTGTACCGGTCGATGTCGAACGGGACCCGGGGGGTGCGGCGGCCCCGTTCCGGGGGCTCGAGGGTCACCGGGCCCCAGGTGTAGGCCGTGGTGGTGGTGCCCCGGATCAGAACCGGGGTGCCGGCCGTCTCGGAGACCTCGAACGCGTGGCGGGCCATGCGGCGGGCCTCGTCGGGGTCTCCCGGCTCCAACATGGGCAGGAACGCCAACCGGGCGTAGAGCCGGCTGTCCTGCTCCACCATGCCGTAGTAGGCCCCGGGATCGTCGCCCACGTACACGACCAGACCCCCCACGGTGCCGGACGTGGCGACCGAGAGCAGGGTGTCGGAGGCCACGTTGAGCCCCGACATCTTCATGGCCACGAAGCTGCGAAGACCGGCCCAGCTGTGGCCGGCCGCCACCTCCAGGGCCACCTTCTCGTTGACCGCCCACTCCACCGTCAGCTGTTCCGTGGCCTGGGCCAGCAGGTACTCGATGGCCGGGGTGGCGGGGGTGCCGGGGTAGCCGGTGGCCAGTCGGGCGCCGGCTTCGAGCACGCCCCGGGCGCACGCCTCCACGCCGAGCAGGGCCGACGGCGCCGGGGAAGAACCGGGGTCAAGGGACAAGGAGCCTCACCTCCGATGGGTAGGCTGGCGAAAGGCGCCCTTAGGTAGCACAGCGGGGTTTTCCGGGTCAAACGCCGGCCGCCAGGCGCCGCACGTGGAACAGGGCTTGGTGGCAGGCCCGCTGGGCGTCGAAGGCGTCGCCCCGGAGGACCGGCAGCGACCGAACCCGCGCCCCAGGGGGGGCGGTCACCCCGATCCAGACCCGGTCGGCGGCCGCGGCCGGGACGAGCTCGTCCTCCCGGGCCACGCACACCCCCACGTCGGCCCGGAACCACCGGGCGGCCCGCCGGGCCACGGCGAGACAGCGCGCCTCGGGGGTCGGGCCGGCGGCCCGGATCCGGCCGGGCCCGAGCACCATGCCGCCCCGGAAGGCTGGGGCGCCGGTTCCGCGGAGCCACGACGCCAGGGTGCCGGCCGAGAACCCCTCGGCCACGGCCAGGGTCCATCCGGCGGCCTGCGCGGCCCGCAGGGCCACGACCGGGTGGGTCTCGTCGTCCGCGCCGAACACGAACTTGGCCAACCGGGCTCGGACCTCGGTCTCCACCCGGGCCAGGCGCTCCGCTGCCTCGTGCTCGGTCGCCCCCCGGGCGGTCAGCACCACCCGCACCTCCCCCGGCGAGGAGAGCAGCGCGACCTGGGCGGGCGACGAGCCGGCCATGAGGTCCCGGAGACGCTCGCCCACGGCGCTCTCCCCCAGCCCCGACAGCCGAAGCACCCGCGTGGTGGCCGCGCCCAGGCCCAGGCGCTCCCGCAGCCGGGGAAGGACCCAGGACCGGAACAGGTTCTTGAGCTCCCTGGGCACCCCCGGCAGGGCCACGACCCAGGCCCCGCGGAGCACCAAGGCGAATCCCGGCGCCGTGCCCCATGGGTTGGGGATCGGCTCGGCCCCTGCCGGGATCTCGGCTTGGACCCGGTTGGAAGGGGGCATCTCGCTACCCAGCCGCTCGAAGACCCGGCGGACCTCCTCCAGCAGCTCGGGCCGCAGCTCCAGGGGCACGCCGGCGGCCCGGGCCACCCCGGCCCGGGTGCGGTCGTCCTCGGTGGGGCCGAGCCCCCCGCTCAAAAGGACCAGGTCGCCGGCGTCGGCGGCCCGGACCACGGCCTCGGCAATGGCTGCCTCGTCGTCGTCCACCACCCATTTGCGGGCCACCCTCACCCCCAGGGGGGCCAGGGCGCGGGCGAGCCAGGGGCCGTTGGTGTCGACCCAGCGGCCCAGGAGGAGTTCCGAACCGATACAGACGAGTTCCGCGCGGGGCATGGGTTTCGCGGGTCCTCCGAAGGGGGGCGGCTCCCGGCTGCGGGCGGAAGCCGCCTGGCGATGTGCCCGACAGCATGCTAGCATGGGTTGCGACCCCCGGGCGAACGCCGCCCGGGCGACCCCCCCCGGCTCCCGGGGAACGGAACGGCGACATGGCGGGCAAGGTGGTGTACGTGGACTTTCGCAAGCGGGGGCAGCCCCGATCCGGGTTCGGGGGCGGACCCCGGTTCGTGTTCGCCGTGTTCCTGGTGGTCCTCCTGCTCGAGTTGCTCGTCGTGGCCGCCTGGCATCCGGCCAGCATCGGGTCGGCGTTCTTCGGGCCGACCGTCATCGCCGTGGCCGTGGTGGTCACGGTGGGGGTGCGCCGGCTCACCGCCCGGTACCAGGTGCGGCGGTTGTACCGTTCCACCCTGGGCCGCGCCGCCCCCCGCCGGGGGAGCTCGGACCGCACCCTCCATTGACCACTCCCCGACCGCATCCCCGGAAAACCATGCCGCAACCCCTTCGCTTCTCTCGGACCAACGGGCCGGTGGACGACGCCATCGACCGTCTGATCGACCTGGTGGGCCCCGTGCATCACCCGGACCTCGTGAGGGAGATGATCCTGGCCGCCCTGAAGGCGGGGCAGGAGACCTCGGACCGGGGAGATCTGCGCCTCATGAACATCAGTCTCAAGGAGATGCGGTTCACCTCGAAGGTGTTCGGCCCGTACCGGGGGGTGCGCAAGGTGACGGTGTTCGGGTCGGCCCGCACGAGGCCCCAGGAGCCCATCTACGCGATGGCGCGTGAGTTCGGCCGGGCCTTGGCCCGGGCGGGCTACATGGTGATCACGGGCGGTGGGCCGGGAATCATGCAGGCGGCCCACGAGGGGGCCGGACCGGAGATGTCGTTCGGCGTGAACATCCGGCTTCCGTTCGAGCAGCGGCCGAACCCGGTCATCGAGAAGACCCCCCGCCTGATCACCTACCACTACTTCTTCAACCGGAAGGTGGCGTTCCTCAAGGAGGCCCATGCGGTCGCCCTGTTCCCCGGAGGGTTCGGCACCCTGGACGAGGCCATGGAGACCCTCACCCTGGTGCAGACCGGCAAACAGCCGCCCATCCCCCTGGTCCTGATCGACGAGCCGGGGGGTACCTACTGGGACCGCTGGATCCGGTTCTTCGAGCGGGAGCTCCTGGGCGACGGGTACATCAGCCCCAGCGACCTCCTTCTGTTCCAGCGGGCGGGATCCGTGGAGGACGCCCTGGGGATCATCCAGAGGTTCTATCGCCGGTACCACAGCCTTCGGTACGTGAACGGCCGGCTGGTGCTGCGGCTGACCGAGCCGCTGCCGGCCGGAGCGGTGGAGCGGCTGACCCGGGAGTTCGCCGAGATTCTGACGCCGGGTGGCACGATCACCCCCTCGGGGGCCCTGCCCCAGGAGGCGGACGAGCCCGAGATCCACCACCTTCCCCGCCTGGTCGTGGATTTCGTGAAGCGGGACTTCGGCCTGCTCCGGAAGATGATCGACCGGATCAACGGGTTCTGAGATGGACTGGTGGTCCGATCTGGAGCGGCACGCCCGCCAGCGTCGCCGCCGCAAGCGTAGGTGGGCGGCCGCGGCGTTCGCGGGGATCGTGCTGGCCGGCCTGGGGGGGATGTGGCTGGCCCCGCGCTTCGAGACCCCCGGCCCGAGCCCCCGGCCCGAGCCGCCTCCGGTGGTCTCGACGTGCCGCGACGTGCTGTGCCGGATCTCCTGGCCCTCCCCCCGCTGGGACGAGGGCGAGGGGGTGTACGAGCAGTGGGTGGCCGGCCACCGGGTGGTGTACACCCTGGAACGGGAGCTCCAGGAGGAGGCCCTGGCCGTGTTCCAGAGGTACCGGGTGCCCTACGGCGCGTTCGTGGCCGTGGACCCCGCAACCGGCCGCATCCTGGCCCTGGCCGAGTACTCCCGCCAGGAGCCCGGTCTCAACGACTTTTGCCGCCGGGCCACGTACCCGGCGGCGAGCCTGATCAAGGTGATCACCGCCTGCGCGGCCCTGGAGACCGGAAAGGTCTCGCCGACGACCCGGGTCCGGTTCGAGGGGAGCCCGTACCGGCTCTATCCGCGCAAGATCTCGCCCTCCAACCGGTGGAGGGAGAACAACGTGCACACCCTGGCCGAGGCCCTGGCCCTGTCGAACAACGTGGTGTTCGGAAAGGTGGGCGCCGACGTGGTGGGGAGCCGGCGGCTCCAGAAGGCCCTGGAGGCGTTCGGCTTCAACCGGGAGATCCCCTTCGACTTTCCGCTCCAGCCCAGCCGCGCCACGGTGCCCGAGGATCGCTACCCCCTGGCCCGAACCGCGGCGGGGTTCGGCGAGGTCTACCTGAGCCCGGTGCACGCGGCCCTGATCGCGGCCGCCGTGGGCAACGGGGGGGTGATGATGCGGCCGTACGTGGTGGACCGGATCGAGGACGCCGGGGGCGAGGTGGTGTACCGGGCCTCGCCGGCGCCCTGGCGCCGGGCGGCGCCCCAGGCGGTGGCCCGCGAGGTGGCCCGGATGATGCGTCGGACCGTGACCCGGGGCACCTCGGCCAAGGTGTTCTACCGCTACGCCCGGCGGCTCCGCAGGGAGGTGGGCGTGGCGGGCAAGACCGGCAGCCTCACCGGCGACGACCCCCCGGGCAAGTACGAGTGGTTCATCGGGTTCGCCCCGGTCGACCGGCCGCAGATCGCGGTGGCGAGCCTGGTGGTGAACCAGGAGCTCTGGCACATCAAGGGGACCTACGTGGCCCAGGCCGTGATGAAAGAGTTCTTCGGGATGTGAGCCATGGCAAAGGCTGAGGGGAGGGAGCCGAGGCCCTCCATCGAGATCCGGGAGATGGAGATCGACGACCTGGCCGCCGTGTACCACCTGGGGGAGAGGGTGTTCACGGCCGAGGTGCCGAACCTCTACCGCACCTGGGACGAGTACGAGGTCACCGGGCTGTTCCACACCGAGTCCGACCTGTGTCTCGTGGCCGAGGACCGCAGGACCGGGACGATGGCCGGGTTCGCCATGGGCACCACGGTGTCGAAGCCCCGGTCGGCCTGGACGTACGGGTACCTGGTCTGGATGGCGGTGGACCCCAGCTACCAGAAGGGCAGGGTGGGGGAGAGGCTGGTGCAGCGGTTGGCCGAGCGCATGGCCGACCACGGGGTGCGGATCCTCATGGTCGACACCGACGCCAACAACGACGCAGCGCTGCGGTTCTTCGAGTCGCTGGGGTTTGAGCAGCCCCGGCCGCACGTGTTCCTGAGCATGAACCTCGACGAGCTGCGGGAGCAGCGCAAAAGGCGAAGGAGCCATGGAATCCGGTGAGATCCGGGAGGAGCGGCTGCGGGAGCTGTTCTGGTCGTTGGTGGAGATCTACAGCCCCTCCGGAAAGGAGGAGGCGGCCCTGGCGTACCTCGAGGAGTTCCTGTCCGAGCAGGGCTGCCCCTACGGGGTGCAGCCGGTGGACGAGGACCGGTACAACCTGCTCCTGGGCGATCCGGAAGCCGCCGTGGTGCTGGTGGGGCACGTGGACACGGTGGACGCGTGGGACCTGGAGGACTACGGCCCCCGGGATCTCGGCGGGGGCTGGATCGGCGGGCTGGGCACGGCCGACATGAAGGGGGGGTGCGCCGCCATCCTGGAGGCGTACCTGTGCCTGCGTGCCCAGGGCCAGGGCCGGAAGGTGGGTGTGGCCCTGGTGGTGGGCGAGGAGGAGGACGGAGACGGCGCCGCTGCGTTCCTGGGCGAGTTCCGGCCGGGTCGGGCGGTGGTGGGGGAGCCCACCGATCTGGCCCTTTGCACCGGACACTACGGGTACCTGGAGGTGGAAATCTCGGCCGAGGGCCGACGGGCCCACGCCAGCGTGCCCGAGCGGGGCCGCAACGCGGCCGAACGGCTTCTGACCGGCTTGACCGCCCTCATGGGGGCCTCCGAGTTCTCGGGGGCCGGGGCCGACGCTCCCGTCCTGAACATCCGGCATCTCGAAACGGCCAACCCGGGATTCGCCGTGCCGGCCCGGGCGGTGGCGTGGGCCGACATCCACGTGCCGCCCGGCGTGGACCTGGGGCGGGTGCGGGCCGCCGTGCTGCGGGCCCTGGCCGGCACGGACGGCCTGCGGGTGGATTTCGAGACCGAGGACCCCGGCTACTCCCTGCCGGCAGACGACCCCTTGGTGGGGGTGTTTCGCCGGGTGGGGGGCGAGGCGGTGGGGGTGTTCCGGAGCCACAGCGACGCCAACCGGTTCCACCGGTGCGGGGTGCCCACGTTCGTCCTGGGGCCCGGCAGCCTGGAGTTCGCCCACGCCGAGGAGGAGCGGGTCCGGTGGGGCCAGGTCGTGGAGGCGGCCCGGTTCTATCGGGACCTGTGCCGCGGGGTGCTGGAATCTTGCGCGTAGTCGGGGGGCTGGTAGGCTGGAGATCGATGTCGTCCCGCGGGTCATCGCCTTTCGACCAGCGACCGACGACCAACGACCGAAGACCGACGACCGAAGTACTATCCGTACCCCACCGGTGGAATGTGGGCCGGGGAGCCGGCCGGAAGGACGTGAGATGACCGAGGAAGTGATGCTCTACGACGTGGAGGAGGCCGCCCGGGAGGTCGCCGAGCGAACCGGTCTGGCAGTGGAGGCGGTGGAGGAGATCCTGGAGGCCGACTTCCTGTTCCACTGCGCCCTGGGGGTGTACGAGATCCCGGACGACGACGAGGGCCAGGAGTTCATGGACGAGGTGCGAAAGCTGCAGCAGGCCCACGCGGACCTGGTGCCCCCGGCGGGCAGCGACCTGGACGGCATCGAGGACCTGGAGGACCGGTTGGTCACCTTCGCCGCCCGGTTGACCGGCGCCGAGCCCGCCACCATCGAGGAGGTGCTCGACGAGCACATCCTCTATCTGGAGGAGAAGGGGTTCATCGAGCCCGAGGAGGACTGACCCCCCGAGGCCGAAGGAAAGGGGGGGGCGGGCCGACCCTCAGCCCGCCCCCGCGCTGCAGGCCTTGCCGCTCGCCTGCGGGTGGTGGCCGATCCGCAGCTCCAGCAGCTCGGGGTCGGCCAGCGGTCCTTCCACCGCGAGGGTGTCCACCTGCTCCCCCCTCTGGGCCCTGATGGTCCCGCGGTCCCGGTGGGCGTAACGCAGGAGGATCCGTCCCACGGTCTGGAGATCCTCCGGGGTGGGGGCCTCCCGAAGCAAAGCGTACGGCCCCTTGAAGTCGTCGCCGCGCACGAGCACGTCTTCGTCCCGCGCCCCCCGTTCCAGCCCCTCGTTCTCCCCCTGGTTCCGGCCCACCACCACCTTGAGCCCCGGCCGGATCCGGAAGTGCCGACCGGTGCGCAGGAGCCGCACGTCGGCCAGGTCGTAGTCGGGCTTGTGCTCGAACAGGTCCTTGAGCTTGGCGGCGAAGTCCGGGTCGGTGAGCAGGCACCCCCCTGCCGGGCACGGGTAGTCCGTCACGCCCAGATCGGCCGCCAGGCGGATCTGCTCCTTGCGGGACCGGCCCCGGATGGCCAGGAGCTTCTCCCGGTCGACCCAACCCTCCTTCTCGGGGATCGTGGGCTCGAAATGGTGTGCCGAAAGGGGGCGCAGCACCAGGCCCTCGGTGCCGCTCTCGCGCTCGATCAGCTTCAGGATCGGGCGGCGCTGGCTCATGGGGCGCTGCCCCAACACCTCGCCGGTCACGAGGAACCGCGCCCCCTCCTCCTCCATGAGCTCCCGGGCTTCCCGGTGCATGAAGATCCGGCAGTCGATGCAGGGGTTCAGTCCCCGCCCGTACCCGTGCTTGGGGTTCTCCACGATCTTCAGGTACTCCATGCCCTTGTACCGCACCCGGATCGGGATCCCGAACTCCCGGGCCACCCGCAGGGCCTCGTGCTTACACGAGCTCGTCTTGGCCGTGCAGTTGCAGAAGGGGGTCATGAAGTTGAGGGCTACGACCTCGATGCCCTGGTCCAGCATCATCTTCACGGCCAGGGTCGAGTCGAGCCCGCCCGAGAGCAGAGCGATCGCTTTCACCGACATGGGTCGCCTCCGAAAGAAAGCGTCCCCGGCTCGCTGGGACGCCCGCGTGGTCCGTTCGGCGTCCCCTCCCCGTCCGGGGAGGGTTGCCGAGTGGGTGGATCGATTACAGGGTAGACGAAGGCAACCGTTCGTGTAAAGAAATCACCCGGGTTCAGGGGGAGACCGGGATCTCCACTGGGCCGGCCGGGCACCCGGCCCAGTCCCCCCTCACGACCAGCGTGCCCGGGGTCGCCGGGGTCACCTGGGCTCCGACGACCTGGGCCGCCCCGTCCGGGGTCACCGACCAGGTGAATCGGTCGGTCCAGTCCTGACCGGCCGGCCCCGTGGCCGACACGGTGAACGCGACGCCCACCCGGGCCGAGGGGGACGAGGCGGCCGTGGCCACCTCGGGGCAACGGGGGGTGAGCACGGCCGGGCCCGCGGTGCACGGTGCCGCGCCCATGCGGGCCTCCACGGTGCGGGGCCCGGGGCGGTCGAGCACCAACTCCCGTCCGGCCAGGTCGGAGCCGTCTACCGAGAAGTCGTAGCGGGCCGTGAGGTCGTCGCCGGCGTCGAGCACCGAGAGCTCGACCCGGTCTCCCACGGCCGGGTCGGTCGGGGTGAACACGATCCCGGCCGCGGGGCAGCTCACCGCCAGATCCAGGCCGGCCGCGCACCCGTTGGTGTCCTGGGCCTCGACCCGGGCCGCCCCCGGGGTCAGGGCCTCCAGCTCCACCGTGGGGCCCAGGTTCGCGGCGACGGTCACCACCGACGGCGTGTCCACGGTCCACAGCGGGGTGCCGTGGAGCCCCACGGCCGACACCACGGCCCGGTCCCCGGGCCGGAGCCCCGCCGGAGGGCTCATCTCCAGGCGCAGCCCGCAGGAGACGACCACCTCGGACTCGGCCACGCATCCGGCACCGTCCGTGGCCCGAACCGCGGCCGTGCCCTCGGCCCGCGCCTCCACGGCCCCGGTTGGGTCCACCAGGGCGACCGAGGGGTCCAGGCTCTGCCACACCGGCGTGCCGTCGGCCCCTGTGGCGGCCAACGTGCCCAGGTCGCCGGGCGCCAGGGACAGGGCTGGGGGATCCACCCGCAGGCCGCAGCAGCGGGTGCACAGCTCGGGCCTCGAACCGTTCCACGTGGGGTCGTACCAGATCACCGCGCCCCCCTGGTTGTCCAGGCCCTTCTCCGCCGTGATCACTCCGTACCAACGCCAGGCGCCCGCGAACCGGACCACCCCTTCGACGTACAGGGCGGCCCGGGCGTGGACGCCGAGGTCGCCGGCCGGCGACGGCGTGGAGCCGGGCGGCACCCCCAGGGGGAGCTCGTCGCGTGTCGGGGGAGCGGTGGCCTCGTCGTACCGGGCGTCCGCAGGGGCGGGCACGGCCGCGGGCACCGCCCGGGTCGGCCCGGGGGTCTGGAACGCGACGTTGCCGGCCACGTACACGAGCCCCTCGGTGAAATAGTCGCCGGTGACCTGGTAGGTGGGGAGGTCCGAGGCGCCGGCAGCATCGAGTAGGGCGCCGGACCGAAGGCCGGCGGGCGCGTCGATGAACACGAACCGGCCGTCGTAGAGGGGGGTCGCCCCGCCCGGGCCGGGCAACCCGGTGAGCTCCTGGAACCCAGCCACGGCGCCGGTGCGGGGGTTGCGCAGGAGCCCCCCCCCGACGGGCTCCCAGTACACGCCCCGCGCCCGGGCGAGGAGCTTGAGCCGGTCGTAGTCGAGGCGCGAGGCGAGCCCGGCGGCGCCGGGCACGTTCTGGAACACGTTGGGGTGGGCCGTGCTCACGGAAGCACCCGACCCGCCCGGCACGAACGGCTGGTCCATTTCACCGGTCGGGGTCAGTGCGGCGCCGCCCACGAAGACGCCGCCTCCCACGTATACGTTGAGGAACCGGTCGGTCCGGGAGGTTCCCAGGAGGGGGGCGGCCGGATCCTTGGCGACGAGGACCGGCGCCGGGGGGAGCCTCCAGTCCCCGCCCACGACCGCGTCGCCGCCGTGGACGGTCACGGGGCCGGTCCAGTCCCCAAAGGTGGCGGCCGGCAGGACCAGGCACAGGGGCAGGGGCGGCACCAGCAGGGCCTCGGCCACGCAGTTGCGGTCGGTCGGGTCGTCCGGGTCGAAGTAGGTCGCCCGCACCGTGACCACCCGGTCCGACGGGGCGTACAGACGCCCGCTGCCGGCGGTGTCGGTGGGGTCCTGGGTCACCACGAGGCTCCCCTGGAAGTAGGGGCTGTCCGTGGCCGGGGTGCCGTGGACGTCCACCTCGAAGAGGTCCGGCCCCTCCTCGTCCAGCACGGTTCCGTCGGTGTCGAGCACCTGTACCACCAGCCCCCGGGTGGAACCCACGGTGCGCTGGATGTCGTCGGCCGCGTAGTCCCGGCGGTTCTGATCGCAGTCCTTCACCCGGAAGAACACGGTGTTGCCGTCTGCCGCGCACAGAGGGGTGTCCTCGGCCCGGGGTCGGTTCGGCACGGCACCCGGGTTGTCGGCGACCGGGCTGATGAGGATCTCCGAGCAGGTGGTGTCCACCGAGACCGGCTCCGAGGCGCAGCTCACCCCCCCCTTCGCGGAGGAGGTGGCCTGGTCGGGGACGTAGGCCTCGATCCGAAACCCGTCGCCGGTCTGGGCCGAGCCCAGGTACAGCGGGAGCCGGGCCGTCTGGCCCGCGCCGGCCGCGGAAAAGGTGACCCGCGCCCGCTGGACCGGGCGGTTGCGGTCGAAGCTGGGCAGCCCCAGGCTGCCGGCGCGGGGGACGACCACGAGCTCCACGGTGGTGCCGGCCGGCACGCACTGGGTCACGAGGACGTCCATCTGGCCTTCGCAGGCCCGGTTCCAGCTGGTCACGGCCGTGCCGGACGCGTCGAGCACCCGCACGCCGCAGCCGGTGCACGGCGCGACGTGCACCGGCAGGATCGAGGGGCCCGACGGGGACCAGGTGGGCGTGAGCCGGAGCGTCGGGGCATAGGGGATGCCCCCCACCGAACAGGTGGGGGGGAGATAGGCCACGCTGAAGGTGCCGGGGGTCACGGCGCCCGGGTCGGGCCGGACCACGTCCACGGGATCGGGGCTCAGGGTGGCCCGGTTTCCCGGCGAAGAGATCGCGCCTTGATCCGTGGCCGGGCCGGTCTGGGGAACCAGCTCGGCCCGCACCGACTCGCCGGTGCCCGTCAGGGTCCAGAGGGCGTTGCCGCAGGCGTCCTCCACGCCGAAGGTGTCCACCACGGGAACCGTCGGATCGGGGCAGTCCGTGAACGCGGTGGACGGGATGTGGGCGGTGGGGCCCAGGAGCCGGTGGGGCGGCAGGATCACCTCCACGTCCACCCGGCCGCTCAGGGTGTCGGTCTGGATCCACGCCGGAAACCGGTTGGGGTCGGCCGGGGAGCGGGGCACGGCGTACCGGCTGTAGTCGTCCGAGCGCGAGCGGTACACCAGCACCCCCGACGGCTGGTCCAGGGTGCGGGGCTCCAGGGTCCCGAACTCCGGGTCGGGCCTGATCTCCAGCTGGGCGGGGTGGGCGGCGGCGTCGGCCGGGTCCACCATCCGGTCGCAGGCGTCCAGGATCCGGAACCCGGTCTGCCCCTCGCCCCCGCAGCTGGGCACCTCCAGCAGCGCCAGGTCGAACGCGACCCGCTGGGGCAGCCCCGGCCCCACGGTGGCGGTCACCGTGACCTGGCGCGGGGTGCACGCCCCGAAGGGGGTCAGGAGGGTGGGCGGCTCGGCCGTGCGCGCGGTCACGGTGTACGTTCCCTCGGGCAGATCGGCGCAGCCGGGAGGCCACACCTCCTGGGCCTGCACGTATCCGTCCGCGTCCGTCACGGCTTGGGACGAGGCCAGCGCGACACCGTGCCCGCTGGGGCCGGCCAGGGTGAACCGCACCGTGCGGCCCTCCTCCGGCGCGGAGCCCCGGAGCACCCGGAACCGTACCGGGGTGGTGGTCCCCCGCAGGTCCGGAGCCCGGAACGGGCCCAGGGTCGAGGCCGGCACGACCCTGGGGCAGTCCCAGAGGTTCCGGGGGGCCACCGACGTGACCAGCCGGGTCTGGCGCGCCCCACCGGGCCCTGGGAACCGGGGATCCGGCCTGGGCGGTTCGGTCACCACCCGTATCTCGATGCGTCGGATCAGGGCCTCCAGGGGTTCTCCTGCGGCCAGACGGGGGCTGGTGGTTCGGTCCACCCGATCGAGCCACTCCTCGGTGCCGTTGCCGTCGAAGTCTCCCCAGTACCGAAACAGGGGGCCGGCTCGGTCGGGGTCGGCGATCAGGAGGGCCACCGCCTGGTCCGGCCCACCGTTGATCTCGCGCATCAAGGTGAAGAAGTCCTCCCCCGACCGGCGCACCAGGCGGTACCGGTAGGTCTCGGCCGGGGAGCCGGCGTAGGTGCCGGGGGGGAACGTGCCGTAGGGGTCCCTCGGGCCGGCCCCGGGGACGGTGGCGCCCGGGGCCTGGGCGTCGTGGTCGGCCGACAGGTCGGCCGTGAACGTGATCTCGTTCTCGTGGGCCACCAGAAACCGGGGTTGCCCGCCCTCCACGTCGGCCCCGGCGCCGAGGCTCATGAGGGCCCGCGAGAGCTCATCCACGGCGACCCTGGCGTTCTGGCGCGCGTCCGCCACGTCCTCCTGCACCCGGTAGGAGCGTTCCTGCACGAGAAACGCCTGGTACAGCAAGGAGAGGAAGATCCCGGCCACGGCCAGGGCGACCAGGAGTTCCACGAGGGTGAACCCGCTCCGCGCGCCGCGTCCCGGCCGGGGGGCCCTGCCACCCCCGGGGAACCGTCGCCGGCGGGAGTCCGCGAATCCACGCAACGCGATCCTAGTCCTCATGGCCGACCCTCCAGCTCGTCACGGCCTGCTCGGGGAGCCCGGTCCGCCGCACGACCATCTGGGCCAACCCCCGGCTGCGTCCCACCAGGCTGGGGCTCACCACCCGGTACTCGCCGGGACCGCCGGCCTCGGCCCGCACCGAGGCGCGCCCCGTGCCCCCCGACACCGGAAAGTCGCGGTCCCAGGTGTCGGCGGAGCTCGAGTCCGCGTCCCCGGGGGGCGCGGTGCCCGCGGCGAGCGACGCGATCCAGGGGTGGCGCCCCATGCGGTAGGGCCCGGAGCCGGGGGCGGCGTCGAGTCGGAGGATCACCGTGCCGGCCACCGAGTTCCGGTCGGAGGTCACGACCCGGTAGGCCCGGTCGTCTGCGTCCCAGACGACCCACCCGTCCCAGGTTCCGGGGGGAGAGACCACCGCCCAAGCCGGGTCGGTCACCTCCAGGTCGGTGCCCGACACCGTTGCGGCCGGGATCTCCCGTACCAGGAAGAAACGGCCCGCCGCCGGCGTTCCGGCCGCGGCGGCGAGCCGGAACCGGGCCGCCCCCCGGGGGCCGGAGCAGTCCTGCACCGCGTAGGCCGTGGCCGAGGCGTCGTAGAGGGTGAACCCGGTGTACAGGCACGAGACGGAGTCCCAGGGCACGGCGGGAAGGATCGGGGTCAACGCGGGCACCTCGACGGCGCCGGGGGCGGCAGCCGTGGCCGCCCCCAGTTTGCCCCAGCCCCGGGCCACGTAGTACCGGGCCTCCTCCAGGCCGGCCTCGGCCACGTAGGCGGCCGTTCGGGCGTCCCGGTCCCGGGCGCTGATCTGCACCTCGAGGGTGGTGGACTGGATCGCGGCCGCCCCGAGCATGCTCAGGATGGCCAAGAGCATCATGGTGGTCGCCAGGGCGAAGCCCTCGCGGGACGAGGGGGGGGACGAACGGCTCCGGTGGCGGGCGAAAGGATCCATGGGCCTCCCCGGTGCCCCCGAAGTCTCCGCGTCGTGCGGCAAAGGGGAGGGCCGTCCGTGCCGGTCGGTCGTGGGATCGTCCCACCCTACCACGGGGGGGCGGGCGTGCAACCCCCGGTGGTTTCGATCGAGCCGTCGGTTTCGTGCTATTAGTATTTGGATTCCTAGCCCCCCAGCCTCCCGGCGGAAAAAAGGAGAGAAGCCGTGGCGACCGACCTTTGGGAGAGGGTGTGCGATCTGTTGGAGCAGGGGCGGAGCGCCTGCCTCGCCACCGTGGTGGCCTCGGAGGACGAGGGGCGGGTGGGCCGGCGTCTGCTGGTGCTTCCGGGCGGCCAGGTGGAGGGGACCACGGGGCTGCCGGAGTTGGACCGGCAGATCGCCCGGGCGGCAAGCGATGCGCTCGCGGATCTTCGGCGGGGGTGGGTGGAGATCCCCGAGGGACACCGGGTGTTCCTGGACGTCCTGGCCCCGGAGGCCTCGGTGCTCGTGTGCGGGGCCGGTCACATCGCGGTGCCGTTGGCCGAGTTCGCGCGGACGGTCGGCTTCCGGGTGACGGTTCTGGACGACCGGCCCGACTTCGCCCATCCCGACCGGTTCCCCGGCTGCCACGTGATCGCCCGGGATTTCCGGGAGGCCCTGGCCGAGATGCCCTTGGGCCCCCACTGGTACGTGGTGGTGATCACCCGGGGTCACGAGCACGACGCCGAGTGCCTGGAGGCGGTGCTCCGCCGGCCCACGGCTTACGTGGGGTTGATCGGGAGCCGGCGGCGGGTGGGGTTCGTGCTGGAGATGCTGGGCCGCCAGGGGATCCCCCAGAGCCGACTCCGGGATGTGTTCACCCCGATCGGCCTGCCCATCGGGGGGGAGAGCCCGGCCGAGATCGCCCTGTCGATCGTGTCGGAGCTGGTGTGCGTGCGGCGGAAGGGACCGGGGCAGGCGCGGGTGCTCCGTCGGGCCGTGGAGGAAGGGTCATGACCGACCGGGAGATCTTCGAGAAGGTGGTGGAGCTGCGCAGCGCCGGGGTGGAGGCGTGCCTGGCCACCGTGGTGGGGGCCGGTGGGTCCACCCCCCGGGAGGTGGGGGCGAAGATGATCGTGTGCGCCGACGGCACCACCTACGGCTCGGTGGGGGGAGGGTGCGGCGAGAGCCAGGTGAAGAGCGCGGCCCTCCGGGCGCTGCTGGTCACGGGGCGGCCCGAGCTCGTGGAGGTGGACCTCACCGACGACCTGGGCACCCGGGGGGGCGACGTCTGCGGCGGGCGCATGTGGATCTTCGTGGAGCCCCTGCAAAAGAAAGGGTGACCCCGCGGGCGCGGAGAGGCACCCCCCTGCCCCGCCGTCAGTCGGTACGGTTCTTCCTCGGCCCCGGAAACGCGATCACCTTGGGCTTTGCCGGCGGGGAATCGGGCCGCTCCTCCGACACCGCCTCCTGGGGCTCCCCTCGGAACGCGGCCGGCTCGGGGAGCCGCTCGATCCGGATCGGAGTGCCGCCCATGGTGAAGGGGTCGCCGTCGATCTGAGACGGCTCCAGGATCCATGTCATCTCCTGGAGCGGCACGGTGAGCACCGTGAACCGGATGCGTCGCCATCCCACCTTCACGTCCGGGAGGATCTCCTCCACCCGGCCGAAAAAGGCGGGTCTGTCTTCCACGTGCACGAGAATCACGTCGCCCGGCTGGACGCGGGTATCCATGGCTCGTCACTCCTTCGGTTCGGGGGGCGGCGGGGGGATCCGGCCGGTGCGGGCCAGGGCGGCGTTCTGGAACCGGGGATGATCCGTGACCTCCTGACCCACCCACGGAGGCAGTTCGGGGGTCTCGTCGGGGGTCCGAAGCTCCACCTCGGCCGTGACGAGGCCCCGGAACGGCTCGGCGAACACGTCCACCTCCCACACGTGGCCGCCGTGCAGAACCAGGTGGCGGGTCTTCCGGATGACGGTGGTGCCTTCGACCCGCAGCTCGATGAGCGCCCGGGCCGCCTCGGCGGGGATGCTGAGGTTCACCTCCCGTCGGGCCCGAAGCCCGGGGCCCTTCACCGTGAGGACCCCCCGCTCTCCCTCCAGCCGCACCCGGACCACCGGCTCGAACCCCAGATAGGCCTGTTCGATGCGGACCCCCCGGGGCAGGGCCGGAAGCGCCGCCGGGTTGACGAGGAACTTGCGTTCGTACTCCCATTGGATCTTCACCCCAACGCCTCCTGGGTAGGGTCGTGGGCCCGGTGCCGGGCCAAGGCCCGGTCCCTGGCGTGGGTCGCGTAGCAGTACAAGCAGCCGTGCACGCACGTGTCGTAGGCCCCGATGTCCACGGACGGGGCGCACCGGCAGGCCGTGCGCTGCCCGGGGTCTTTGGGCGCGGCCGCCTCCACGCCCCACAGGCGCCGGAGCCACCGCCCGTCGATGCAGGCGCCCGGGGGGATGCCGGCGTCCTCCAGGTCCTCACAGCAGGTGCGCATCGGGATGCCGTGGCGGGCGGCGATGCCCGCGAGGTCCCGGGTGAGCTCGGCCCCGCCTTCGGTGTGCACGCGCAGACCCGCGCGCCGGAACCGCCCCTCCGGGGCCCGGTAGGGGTCGTACAGGCTCAGGATGCACCGGTCCACCCGGCCGGAGAGCCGGCCGGCCAGGCGCTCGAAGTTGCGGCGGTGCCACGCCGGGTCGATGCCCAGCTCGGGCACGAACAGCACCGGATCGTAGCGCCAGGCCACCCGCCGGGCCCCCAGTTGCCGCGACAGCTCCTCCAGGCCGGCGAGCGCGGCCCGCAGAGGGGGGGCGTGGGGTTCGAGCTCCGGGGGGTACCCGGTGACCGTGACCAGCCAGACCGACCGGATCCCCCTGCGCTCCCACTCCCGGAGGTCCCCGAGCAGCGGGCCGGGGGTGCGGGTCCACAGAACCAGGGCGTCCATCGTGCCGGCGGGCGGGGGCCGCAGGTCCACCGTGCGAACCAGGGAAGGCCGGAACGGGTGGACCACCCGGGCGCGGCCCTGGGCCAGCCGCTGCCGGAGCCAGCCAGGGTACAGGGCCGGGACGTCGGTGCGGCGGCTGGCCGACACGATCACGGCCGCCTCCACGAAAGGAGGAGGAGCCCCACGGCGTTGACCACGAAGTGGGCCACCATGGGGGCCAGGAGCCCTCCCGTGGCCAGCGCGGCCTGGCCCAGCACCAGACCGGCCACGAACGCCCACACCCCCCAGGGCCACAGCCCGTCCCGGGGGACCCAGTGGGCGAGGCCGAACAGGGCCGACGACCCCCACAGCCCCAGATAGGGGAGGAGAATGCCCCGAAACACAAGCTCCTCGGCGAAGGCGCTCAGACCGGCCAGCAGAACGGCGTCCACAGGGTGCAGGCCCCTCACCAACCGGGCCAACAGGGCGTCGAGCCTTCGGCCCCACCGGGTGAACCGGGTGGCCGCCTGCCCGGCCGCGGTGAGCAGGGCGCCCAAGGCGAGACCCCAACCGGCCCCGGTCGACGGGGCCGACCCGAGCAGGAGGGCGCCGTGGTGGGGCTGCCCGTAGCGCACGAGCGGGGCGTGCAGGTGGGGCAGGATCAGGAGCGCCACCACCGATGCCGTGGCATAGGCAAACGCCGCCGGAGTCAAGGGGGATCTGGGGGCCACGGTGTCCAATGGATCCGCTCGGGTTCGTCCGGGTTCAAGGGAGTCGGAGAAGCGACCGAATGTACCGTTGAGCCCTGCGGGGAGCAAGCCCCTGCCCCCGCCGGAAGGAGACGCCACCCCGGGGAGCGGAGGTGCCGGGTGTTCAGATGGGTTCGGAGACGGCGGGCGGTGCGGCGACGGCGGGGAAGGGGCGCGTCGGGGTGCAGGGGGTGCGGCATCTGCTGCGACCTCTACGGCCACCAGCTTCGGGCCACCCGCGCGGACCTGGAGCGGTGGAACCGGGAGGGCCGCGCCGACCTTCTGGCCCGGGTGGGGGAGGACCAGCGAATATGGTGCGATCCCCTCACCGGGGAGCCCCTGCCGGACTGCCCCTTTCTGGAACGCACGGGCCCGGAAGAGGCCCGGTGCCGCATCCACGCGACCAAGCCCGAGGTGTGCCGCCGGTACCCGACCCCGGCCCACGGGGGCAGGTGCGTGCGCGGGGTGAAGATCGATCCGGAGCCCGGGGGCCCGACCCGTGGACCGGGCAGGCCCGAGTGAACGGCCAGCGAACGAAAGGAGGAGCCCATGGACGAGACGACATGGTTGGAGGAGACGGTTCGGGATCTGGGAGCCGACCGGGTGGGCGTGGCGGACCTGGATGCGGCCCGGGGGCTCGAGGCCCAGCCCCGGGACCTGCTGCAGCCCTATCCACGGGCGGTGGTCTACGCCGTCCGGCTCCCCGGCGCGGCCGTGGAGACCTGTCTGGAGGGACCGACGCCCGAGTACGCCCACTGCTATCGGGTGGCCAACGAGGAGTTGGACCGGATCGGGTTCGCCGTGGCCCGGGCCCTGGAGCGCAGGGGGCACCGGGCGCTCCCCCTGCCGGCCTCGCAGCTGCTGGACCGGGAGCGGCTCACGGGCCACGTGTCCTACAAGGCCCTGGCACGGCTCGCGGGGCTGGGGTGGCAGGGGAAAAGCCTGCTGCTCGTGACCCCCGAGTTCGGCCCGCGGGTGCGGCTGGGCGTGGTGCTCACCGACGCCCCGCTTCCGGCGGGGCGGCCCGTGCCCAACCGCTGCGGCTCGTGCACCGCCTGCGTCGACGCCTGCCCGGTGGGGGCGATCCGGGGCGTGGGGACCGAGGACCACTACCGGAGCCGGGAGGAGGCCGTGGAGTTGTCCCGGTGTGCGGAAGCCTGCTTCGGGTTCGCCGCGCGGCCCCACATCGAGAAGCCCATCTGCGGGGTGTGCGTGAGGGCCTGCCCCTGGGGGGCGTGAGTTCGCCCGGAGGGCTGGGAGGCTATTGACCCGGCGACAAAATGGGCCCGTTTCCTTGGAGGCGGGGCAACGGACCTGCCTCCGGCCGGGCGCGAGTGCGGCATCCGATCGCCGCGCCGTCTTATGCCGCCGCTTACCCGTCGATCCAGGCCACGATAGCGGAAACCTCGGGATCCGGCGGCGATCCGGGCGTTCGGAGGGCGCGGCGAGCTAAGGGGCCGCACCCGGCGCTCCACCAGGCCCCCACCCCGTACTCACCAAGGGGAAGGGGGCACGGGCCTGGCCATACTTTCGTTGGAATTAGTAAAAATGCGGGCTAGCGGGGCGAAAAAAATGGCCGAGGCACGGGAAAGGAGGGAAACCGTGCCCCGGCTAGAGGGGTTCGCGTCGGGTTGGGTCAGCCAGTCAGGCTCCGACGCTGTGGGTTTCGGTTCGGCCGAGGGGGGACGAAACTTTAGGCCGAAACCGAACTTTTTTTCGGAGAGGGCGGGCGCCGGGGGTCGGGATGGCATCGGCGTTGCAGAGCAGTCCCCCGAGACCCCGACCCGGTGGAGAAGAGCCCGTGTGGCCCGGCGTGGACGGCTGCGCCATCCCCCGGCGTGTTTTCACTGGGTTACCCCTGCTTGACCCCTTTTGACACACGGTTATAGAGTGCTCGGGCGGGGTTTTGGCGCAAGTCGTGGAAACGAGGCAAAAACGCCACATGAGGGAATCCTCCCTTCCCAAAATCGGGAAAATCCTTCCTCCATCCGAATGGAACCGGTTCGCGCAGACCTTCGGCAAGGTGACAGGGTTGCGGTTGTCCCTGGCGGCCGCGCCAGGGGGGATCGTGGCCGGCAGCCTGGAGGAGTTGGGGCTGCCGGGGGCCGAGGCACCGGAGGACCCGGCCCAGTGGCCGCCGTTCCTCCGGAAGATCGTGAAGCAGGCCCACGCGGGGGACGAGACCGTCCTGTTCCGGGATCCCTCCGGTCGGCTGGTGTTTGCCGGGCCGGTGACCAAGTCCTCGCGCCTGCCGGTTCTCACCCTCCTGGGAAGCCCGGCCGACGACAAGGAGACCGAGCCTCGCCGGTTGCAGGAGTGGGGAACCCTGGCCCGGCTGTGCCTGGCGGGCCTGGTGCGCGGGCATGCGGAGCGCATCGAGGCCGAGCGGGATCGCGTTCGGGCGGTCACCCTGTTCGACCTCCTGCCCGACCTGGTCCAGGCGGGGAGCGTGCTCGAGGTGTGGGGGCTCGCCCTCAGTACCTTGGGGGTCCTGTTCGAGGTGGAGAATGCGGCCGTGCTGGTGCGGGACCCCGGCGCGGAGCGCCTGCGGGTGCAAACGGCCACCGGCCCGCTGGAAAAGGCCCTGCTCACGTGGTCCGCGCCCGTGGAGGGGCCGGCCGGGTCCGAATGGATGGGGCGGCGGCCGGTTCGGATCGACGATCCCCATGAGCTCACCCGCTTGGGGTTGCCCGAGGCCGTGGAGCGCCTGGCCCTGTTCCCGGTGGGAACCGAAGACCGGCCCGCCGTGGCCCTGGCGGTGGTGAACCGGGAGCTGGACGGGGAGGAGTGGGCGCTCCTGCGGGGGTTCGGGGTGCAGCTGGGAATCGTGTTGGAGAACCGGCGTCTGCGCGAGGACGCCCAGCGCCGGCACGAGCAGGTGGCGGCCGTACGGAGCCTGTCCCAGCGGTTTCTCGGAAGCCTGGACCCCGGGGAGCTGTTCCGGGTGATCCTGGACGAGGCCCGCAAGCTCACCGGCGCGCGCAAGGGCAGCCTGATGGTTCCCGAGGAGGACGACGGGGCGCTGCGGGTGCGGGCCGCGGTGGGCATGGCGGAAAAGGTGGCCGGCCGGCTCAAGGTGAGGCCGGGGGAGGGCATCGCGGGCCGCGTGTTCGCGACGGGGGAGCCGATCATCGTGCACGACATCGAGCTGGACCCGAGGTTTCGGCGCAAGAACCGGCCCCGGTTCGACACCCGCAGTTTCTTGAGCCTCCCCATCCGCCGGAACGGCAGCACCGTGGGCGTGCTGAACCTGGCGGACAAGGCCACGGGCGAGCCGTTCTCCCCCCAGGACCTGGACGTTCTCGAGACCGTGATGGCCCAGGCCACCCTGGCCATCGAGCGCTCCACTTACTGGGCCCAGTCCCGGGAGCTGCGCCGGATCTCCATCACCGACGGCCTGACCGGGCTGTTGAACCGCCGGTACTTCCAGGAGCGCCTGGCCCAGGAGCTGGATCGGGCCTCCCGCCACAGCCACCCCTTGGCCCTGATCATGATCGATATCGATCACTTCAAGCCCTACAACGACACCAACGGTCATCCCGCCGGGGACAAGGCCTTGGTGCTGCTGGGCCGGATCCTCCGGGCCGGCGTCCGGGCCATCGACGTGGTGAGCCGGTTCGGGGGGGAGGAGTTCGCCATCATCCTGCCCGAGACCCGCAGGGCCGAGGCCCTGGAGATCGGCGAGCGGATCCGGCGGGAGGTGGAGGCGTTCTACTTCCCGGGGGAGGAGCGCCAGCCCCTGGGCCGGCTCACCGTGTCCATGGGGGTGGCCGCCTTCCCCGAGGACGCCCGGGACCTGCGGGGCCTGATCCAGCGGGCCGACCGGGCCCTGTACCTGGCGAAGGCCCGGGGCCGCAACCGCATCGAGGCCTACGCCCCCTCTCCCCCCCAACCCCAGCCCGACGCGCCGGAGCCCGCCGCGGAGAACGGCGGCTGGACCCGCGTGTTGTGAGGGGCCGTCGGCCCCCTGGCAGCGGCCACGTCGAGGCGCATCCGGCCGACGGCCGTTGCCCGTTTCGTACGTGATCCTTGCCCGCCTCCCATCCCGTCTCCCCCGCCTTTCCCCCGTCCAGCGGTTGCGCCCGACGGTCCGATTCTAGGAAGATGCGGGTCTTAGGAAGCTCCCCCAGGCCCCGCGTTCACCGAGGCCTCGGGGCGGCTCGGGAGCGCCCGGGCCGCCCGGCTGCCCGGCGGGCCGAGGGCCCGAAGACGGGGCAGGGCGAACCGCGCTGCGGCCGGGGGGTACGGCGCGGCAATCGACTCGAGGAGGACAGATGCCCCCCTACGGTCGGATCTTCCAGGAGATCGTGCTGCCGGTGGTGGTGCTCTTCGCCGTGGAGCGGTTTCTCGTGTACCGCTACATCCGCACGCCGGCGCAAAGGGCGTTCGTACGCCGCACCCGGTGGCTGCGGCCCAACAACATCAGCCGGCTGCGCTACCCCATGGGGTTCGTCACGGTGGCGCTGCTGGAGGCAGGGTGGCCCCGCGCCGCGTTCTTGTTCTTCGCGTTCTGGATGATCACCGACCTGACCGACGGGGACATCGCCCGCCGCACCGGCTTGTCGAGCGCCCGGGGGGCCACCATAGACCCCCTGTCGGACAAGCTGATGTACGCCCCCCTGCTGGTGTACTTCGCCTGGAAGGGGGTGTACTCGCCGTGGCTGGTGGCCGCGCTGCTGGGGTTCGACGCCCTGGGACAGTTCTCCCGCCGGTTTCTCGAGGAGAAGTCCGCGAATCTGTTCGGGAAGGCCAAGACCTTCCTGATCGTGGTCCTCCTGGCCGTGACCGGCGTCGAGTGGATCTACGGCCCGCTCCCCCTGCACCGGACGATCCGGCCCCTGCTCGTCATCTGCACCGGCCTGGCCTTCTGCTCCTGGGCGTTCAAGGTGGTGCCCAACTACTGGTACGCCAACATCCTGAGCCTGCTCAACCTGGTGTGCGGGCTCGGGGGGATCTGGGTGATCGTGACGGGCCGCGACCCGGTGTACGCCTTCGGGTTGGTGTTCCTGGGCCAGTTCCTCGACCTGTTCGACGGCAGAGCCGCGGAGAAGTGGGGGTCGACCCCCCGCGGAGAGATCTTCGACGACGTGGCGGACGGCACGAGCTTCGGGGTGACCGTGGGCTTGATCGTGGCCACCGCGTTCGACCGGGTGTGGCTGGGGGTGGGCTTGGGGTTCGTGCACCTGGCGGCCACGGTGTACCGCCTGATCCGGTTCGTGGTGGAGAAGCGCAAGGAGGGGGTGGCCGGGGGGGTGCACGAGTTCAGCGGGCTGCCCTCGCCGGGCGGGGCGCTGTTGGTGGGGAGCGGCTGCCTCTTGTTGCCCTCGGACGGCTGGAAGGCGGCGGTGGTCCTCGCCTCGGCCGCCCTGATGGTGTCGCGGGTGTCCTACGCCCATTTCGGCCGGGCGGTGCTCCCCCGCACGCCCAAGCTCCTGCGGGTGGGTTTTCTGGCCCTTTTCCTCCTGCTCCTGGCCCAGGGGGTGCGCACGGACGAGTACGGAGCGCCCCTGGCGATCTCGTTCGCCGCGGCCGTGATCTACGTGGCATCGCCGGTGTTTCGGCGGATCGGAGGGCGGCCGGCCCGCGAATCCCGCGGGGCGCCTTGACGGGGTTCGGCCCCACTCGGTAGGCTCGGTGTCCAACCCCTCGTGAACACAACCCGTTTCCCCGCGGACCGACATTCCAGGAGGGATCATGGCGCGCACCCGGGCGGTACCGGCCGGTCTGGACCTTGCGGTCGTCTTGGGAGCCACGGCGGTGCTCTACGCCGCGGTGATCCCCTCGATGGTCCAGGACTGGTACCTGGACGAGAACTACTCCCACGGGTTTCTCGTGCCGTTGGTGTCGTTGTACCTGCTCTGGGATCGCCGCCGGGAGGTGGCCGAGGCGGCCCGGCGGGCCCGTGGATCCTGGGCGGGGTTGGTGCTGTGCCTGGTGAGCCTGGCCCTGTTCGTGTTGGGCCGGGCCGGTGCCGAGCTGTTCCTCCAGCGCTCCAGCCTGGTGTTCCTGCTGATGGGCGCGGTGCTGTGGCTGTGGGGCTGGAGGGTGTTCGCCAAGGTTTTGTTCCCTCTGGCCTTTTTGCTGTTCATGGTTCCGCTTCCGTACCTGGTGTACGATTCCGTGGCGTTCCCCCTGAAGCTCCTCGCCGCGCGGGTGGCCACCGACAGCCTGTTTTGGCTGGGGGTGCCGGTGTTCCGCGAGGGGAACATCATCCACCTGGCCTCCCAGACCCTGGAGGTGGCGGACGCCTGCAGCGGGATCCGCAGCCTGATGAGCCTGTTGGCCCTGGGGGTCGTGTACGCGTACTTCATGAGCCGCGGTTGGTGGCGGCGGGTGCTGGTGGTGGCGGCCACTGTGCCGATCGCCATTGCGGCCAACGCTTTGCGAATCACGGGCACGGGGCTGCTCACCCACTACGTGAGCCCCGAGGCGGCCGCGGGGTTCTTCCACACCTTCTCGGGGTGGGTCGTGTTCGTGGCGGCCTTCGTCATGTTGTTCGTGGTGGGGTGGGTCCTGAACCGGATCGGTCCCCGCCGGTCCCGGCTCTGAGGCTCCCGGAGGCTTTCATGCACCGCCGAACGATCGTGTTGGTCCTGTTGGTGCTCGCCACGGCCGGCTACACCCGGTTCCTGAGCGACGTGCACGCGGTTCCCCTGCGCAAGCCGTTGACCAGCGTCCCCCTGCGGATCGGGGAGTGGACGGGGATCCCCAGCAAGCTCGAGGAACGGATCGTGCAGGTGGTGGGGGTGGAGGACTACCTCCTGCGCACGTACCGGGCGCCGGACGGGTTCTCGGTGTCGGTGTACGTGGGGTATTACGAACGACAGGGAGAGGGCGACCAGATCCACTCGCCCCGCCACTGCCTGCCCGGCGCGGGGTGGCGGCCGGTGGCCTCGCGGGTGCGGGAGTTCGAGACCCCCGGCCTGAACGGCGGTCTCACCCGGGCGAACCAGGTGATGATCCGGAAGGGGGAGGAGCGGCAGCTCGTTCTGTACTGGTACCAGAGCCGCGGCCGGAACATCACCAACGAGTACTGGGCCAAGGTATGGCTCGTGGTGGACTCGATCTTCCGGAAGCGCAACGACGGCGCCCTGTTGCGGTTCATCGCCAACGTGCCCCCGGGCACGGATCCGGAGCGGGTGGCCCAGAGGGCCGAGGGGTTCGTCCGGGAGTTCCTGCCCTTCTTGGAGGAGGCGTTCCCCACCTGAAGGCTCCGATTCTTCGGACCCGTTCCGGGGCCGGACGGCGCAATAGGCTTTTTCGCCTTCTAGCTTTCCAGCCTTCAAGGGGGCCGAAGGCCCGAGACCGACGACCAACGACTGACGACCCTCGACCGAAGTTGCTGGAGGTTGCGGATGTCGGAGGAACGCGGATTCACGGTGCGCGATCGGCGGCGCATGAGGCCGGACGCGGGGGCGTCCGAGGCCCCCGGCACGCAGACCCCGAAGGGGGCGGACAGGCCCAAGACCTCCCTGCCGCCGGTGGATTTCACCGGGTTCGTGGTGGGGCTGGCCCAGATGGCGCTCGTTCACCTGGGAGAGGTGGCAGACCCGGCCACGGGCGAGGTGAGGCCGGACCTGGAGCAAGCCCGCCACACCATCGACATCCTGGACATGCTCCAGGAGAAGACCCGCGGCAACCTGACCCCGGACGAGGCAACGCTCCTGCGTACGGTGAGCGCGGATCTCAAGCTCAAGTTCGTGCGGGCCTCCCGTGGACGCGACTAGGAACCCGGCGGCAAGACGGGTGCGTTTTCGCAGCCGGGCCGGGGAGCCGAAGCCCGGCGGGAAAGGGGGGTGGCCATCCGGCGGGTAGCGCTGGCCCTGGTCGTGCTCGCCGTGGCCGCGGGGGCTGCGGCGGCCATGCCGCCGGGATGGCGGGAGGCGGCCCGATCCGACCGGGCCCGGGAGGCGGTGCGGGCGTGGATGGCCCGGGAAAAGGTGGAGAGTCTGGCCCCGGACCTGGTGCCGGTGGCCCTGCGTTTTCTGCGCGAGGCCCGGTCGGCATCGGTCCCGGAAGAGGCCCGGGTGTGGGCGGAGCTGGCCGCCGAGGCCGCCCCCGACGACCCCCGGCCCCGGTGGGCCCTGGCCCGGCAGGCGGGCGTTCCCTGGCCGGACCGGGTCCGGCACGCGGCCGAGGCGGCGTGGGCGGTGATCCTCGATCCCTGGGTCCAGGGCCAGGGGATCGCCCGCCTGGCGCTGGCGGCGGCAGGGGCGGGGTGGGCGGTGCTGCTGGCCTTCGGGGCCTGGGCCCTGGCGGCCCGGGGGCGGCTCCTGGCCCACGACTACACGGACGCTTTCCCCTGGAGGTTCCGAACCTGGACGCCGGTGGGGTTCCTGGTGCTCCTGGCCGGTGCGGCGTGGTCCGCGGGGTTCGGCCCGGCGGCGGTTCTGGGAGCCCTCACCGCAACCCTGGTCCCCTACCTGCCCCGCCGCGGGAGGATGTGGGGAGGCCTGGCCCTGGCCGTGGGGTTCGGGCTGCCGGCGATCCTGGGGCTGGGGGCGTACCGGCCCGCGGCCTGCCAGGAGGCGTGGGTCCAGTACCTGGTGCGCAACGGCGCGGGGCCCCGGGCGTTGGCCGAGGCCCTGGGCGGGATCGGGGCCGACGACTCCCCCCGGCGGCTGCTGGCCCTCCACGTCAGGGCCCGGCGCGCCGGGGCCTGGGCCGAGGCGGTACGCCTGGGCGAACGGGCCCTGGCCTCCGGCGGGGATCCAGGGTTCTGGCAGCTCGAGCTGGGCAACCTGGCGTTCCTCCGGGGCGATCTGGAGCAGGCCGAGCGGCGGTTCCGGGCCGCCGCCCAGGCCCGACCGGACGACCCCCTGCCCTGGTACAATCTCCACCTGGTGTATCTGGCCAATCTGGAGCTGACCGCGGCCGATGAGGCCCTGGCCCAGGCGCGCAGCCTGGGAGCCGAGGCGGTCGAGCGGTTCGAGGCCCAGGGATCCGCCGGCCAGGGAAAGGCCCTGCCCGGGTCGGCCCCCCTTCCCCGTTCCTGGGTGGTCTCCCCCTTGCTCCGCCCCGGCCCCCCTGCGGCATGGGCCGGGGCGACCTCGGATCTGCTGTTCTGGCCGTGGCGGGGGATTCCCGCCTGGCCCCTGGGCCTCGTCGGCCTGGCCATCGCCCTAGGGGCCGGCCGGCTGGCCGGGGAGCGACGCAGCCGGGTGTGCCCCGGATGCGGCGTGGTGGTGTGCCCCCGGTGCGGGTACCGGGTGAAGGGAACGCCCCTTTGCGCCGCGTGCTGGGCCTTGGACCGCGACGAGTCGGTGGACCCCACCGAGCGGCAACGGGTCCGGGAGCGCAAGGCCTGGTGGGCCCGCCGGTCGGCCGCTTGGGCCCGGGCGGGCGAGGCCCTGCTGCCCGGGTGGGGACGTTTTCTGGTCCAGGGCGGTTGGGGCGCCGCGGTCACGGGCGCCGTGTGGGCGGGGGTGGCGGGGCTGTGTCTGGCGGCGGCCGCGCCCGTGCCCCTGTTTCCCTGGGGCGCGGGGCGGGGGCTGCTCTGGACGGGGGTGACGGGGCTGGGCCTGCTGCACCTCGGGGCGTTGGTGCGGGCGCTTCGGGGGAGGAGAGGGGGATGAGCCTCCAGGGGACCCTTGACTCGTTCAACCTGTCGGAGCTGCTCCAGCTCATCGCCCACCAGGGCAAGACCGGCACCCTGGAGATCGAGGTGGACCGGTCCGTGGCCCGATTGAGGTTCCGGGACGGGCGGCTGGTGGAGGCGTGGCCCGATCGCCGCAGTCCGGCAGAGCTGATCGGAGCACGGCTGGTCCGGGCGGGGCTGATCACCCCGGCCCAGCTGGGCATGGCCCTGGAACGCCAGCGTCAGAGCCTGCGCAGGCTCGGGGACATCCTGGTGTCCATGGGGGTGCTGCGGCTGGGTGAGTTTCGGGAGGTGCTGACCCTCCAGCACCGGGAGACGGTGTACCGCCTGCTGGGCCTCAACCGGGGCTCGTTCCGGTTCCGCGACGAGCCGGTGGAGCTGGAGGAGGGGGTGTCGGTGCCCCTGGACGTGGGCGAGCTCCTGATGGAGGGGTTCCGTCAGATCGACGAATGGCCCCGGCTGCAGGAGAAGATCCCCTCGGACCGGATGGTCCTCGTCCGACGCGCCGGGGGCGGGCTGCCCGAGGATCTGGACCCGGTGGCCGTCAAGGTGTTGTCCCTCGTGGACGGGGTCGCGAGCGTGCGCGAGATCGTGGACCGGGCCCGGGTGGGGGAGTTCCGGGGGATGGAGGCCCTGGCCGAGCTGATGGACCGGGGCCTGGTGCAGCCGGCCGGGGTGTCTCGGTCCGTGCGGGCCAAGAAGCCCCGCCTCCGGCGCCGGCCGCCGTGGGACCTGGCGGGCGGCCTCGTGCTGGCCGCGGCCGGCCTGTGGCTGCTATGGAGCGCCGGTCCCCACCGGCTCTCCGAGGTCGGCCGGGGGTGGGAGCGGCGCCAAGAGGTTCGCTCCGTGTGGGCGGAGCGCGTGGCCCGGTGGAACCGGGAGCCGTCCGAGCCGCCGCCGAAGGGCCGGTGAGCGCTCCGAGGGGACCGGTTTTCCCGACGCTGCGAGCATCCGAGACATCCTGCCATGGTGATCATCGCCGAGAACCTGACCGTGACGCATGCGGGCGTGGCCCGCGCCCTGGCCGAGCGCGATCCCGGCCCCCTGCGCGCCCTGGCCCGGGCCGCGGGGGAGGCCGGGGCCTCCTGGCTGGACCTGAACCTGGGCCGCTCCGCCGGCCGGGAGGAGGTGCGGTTCGTGCTGGACGCCATCGCCGGGGTGTGGTCCGGCGGTGTCCTGGTGGACGCGACCCGCCCCGAACCCATGGCCTGGGCGGCCGAGGCGTGGTCGGGTCCCCTTGCCCTCAACGGCTACTCGGGCGACCCGGGGCGCGAGGGCATCCTAGACCTGGCCGCGCAGCTGGGGGTGGACCTGGTGGTCTTCTGCATGGCCTCCGGCGTCCCGCGCGAGGCGGACGAGCGGTTGGCGTTGGCGGCCGAGCTGGTGGGGCGGTGCGAGGCCGCCGGGGTGCCGCTGGAGCGGATCTGGATCGACCCGGTCCTGGTCCCCCTGGGCTGGCAGGAGGGGCAGGCGTACAACGCCGCCCTGATCGAAGTGCTTCGGCGGCTTCCCGAGGTGTTCGGGGCGCCGGTGAACACGGTGGTGGGGTTGTCGAACCTGACCACAGGGGCCGCCGGCGGCCGCGGGACCGGCTGGCTGCAGGGGGTGTTCCTGGCCGCGGCCGCCGGAGCGGGCCTGACCCACGTCATGCTCGACGCAACCCGGCCCGATCTGGTGCGCACCGTGGCCGCCCTCGAGGTGCTCCAGAACCGGCGCCTGTACGCCCCCGAGGAGTTTCGGGTTCCACCGGGCACCCCCTGACCCCCGAGACGGTTCCCCGGGGGCGGCCCCTCCGGCGGTGCCGGTACCCGGAGCCCGTCCACCGGGGGGCTTCCCGCGGGTGGACCGTCGGGTGCAAAATGTTCATCCCTTCGTCCGAGAAAGGAACGCCGATGAGCGAGTCGTCCGTCCAGACGGTGACCCTCCACTACGCCAACGCGCTCGCCGACCGGGTGGGCCCGGCCGGGCTCACCCCGGCCGACCTGGAGGCCCAGGCCGGGGCCGTGGCCCGCGTGCACCGCGACATCAACGAGCGCCGAACCGCCGGGGATCTGGGGTTCTACGAGTTGCCCCACCGCACCGACGGCCTGGAGGCGAGCCAGGCCATGGCCCGGCAGGTCGGGGAGAGTTGCGAGAACCTGCTCGTCCTGGGAATCGGGGGGAGCGCCCTGGGCACCCTGGCGGTCCACCGGGCCCTGTGCCCGGCCCTGCACAACCTGTGGCCCCGGCGCCGGCGCGGGGGCATGCGGCTGTTCGTGTGCGACAACGTGGACCCCGAGACGATCGCCGAGTTGCTGGAGTGGCTCGACCCCAACGAAACCGCGGTGAACGTGATCTCCAAGTCCGGCGGCACGGCCGAGACCCTGGCCCAGTTCCTGCGGGTGTACGGGTGGCTCCGGGACGCCCTGGGCCCCGATGCGGCCCGGCGGCGGGTGGTGGTGACCACCGATCCGGACAAGGGGTTCCTGCGGCGCCTGGCCCGGCAGGAGGGCCTGCCGGCCCTGGACGTGCCCCCCAACGTGGGGGGGCGGTTCTCGGTGCTCACCCCGGTGGGGCTGTTCCCCCTGGCCTGCGCGGGGGTCGACGTGGAGGGCCTGCTGGCGGGGGCCGCGCACATGGAATCCCACGTGTCCCGGCCCGACCTGTGGGAGAACCCCGCCTACCTGTTCGGGCTGATCCACGTGCTGTTCTACCGCCGGGGGCGCAACGTGAACGTGATGATGCCCTACAGCGACGCCCTTCGGGACGTGGCCGACTGGTTCCGTCAGCTCTGGGCCGAGAGCCTGGGCAAGCGTTACGCCCTCGACGGGGGGGAGGTGTTCGTGGGGCCGACCCCGGTCAAGGCGCTGGGAACCACCGACCAGCACAGCCAGGTGCAGCTGTACATGGAGGGCCCTCCGGACAAGGTCATCACGTTCCTCGAGGTGGCACACCCCCGCCGGGAGGTCCGCTGCCCGCCGCTGTTCCCCGAGGCCGAGGAAGCGGCGTACCTGGGGGGGAAGACCCTGGGGGAGCTGCTGGGGGCCGAAAAACGCGCCACCGAGGCGGCCCTGACCGAGAACGGACGGCCCAACCTGACCCTGGCCCTCGACCGGGTCGACGCCCACCAGGTGGGCCAGGTGCTGTTCCTGCTGGAGGCGGCCACCGTGTTCGCCGGGGGCCTCCTGGGGATCAACCCCCTGGACCAGCCGGGAGTGGAGCTCGGCAAACGCCTGACCTTCGCCCTCATGGGCCGGCCAGGGTACGGGGACCTGGCCGGACGGGTGGGGGAGCTGTCGGATCCGGATCCCCGGTGGAGGTGCCCCCGGCCGTGACCCTGTGGGCCTCGGCAGACCTGGGCTCCAACACCTTCCGCCTCCTGGTGGCCGAGGAGGTGCGACCCGGGGTGGTGCGGCCGGCCGAGCTGCGGCAGCGGGTGGTGCGGCTGGCCGAGGGCCTTCGGCCGGGGGGCGCGATCCAGCCGAGGGCCCGGGCCCGGGCCGAGGCCCTGCTCGGTGAGTTCCGGCGGCACCTGGACGCCCGGGGGGTGGAGCACCGGGTGGGGTTCCTGGCGGCCGCCGGCCGCAACGCCGTGGACGGGCAGGAGTTTGCGGCCCGGGCCGGGGAGATCCTGGGGGGCCCGGTCCGGATCGTCTCGGGCGGCGAGGAGGCCCGCCTGTCGCTGCGGGGGGCCCTGGGGCTGCTCGCCCGGCCCGCGTCACGGGTGCTGTTCCTGGACATCGGGGGCGGGTCCACCGAGGTGGCGGCCTGGGAGGGGGACGCCCCGACCGGAGGGGTGAGCCTCCCGGTGGGGGTGGTGGGGCTCTGGGAGGCCCGGACCTGGGCCGACCCCCCCGGCCCGGGGGACCTCGGGGCCGCCCGGGCCGCCTGCCGGGCCGCCTGGGAGCGGCTCGGGCCGGCGTTCGATCCCTGCCGGTGGGCGGACGACCTGGGGAGCGGTCGGGCCGAGGTGGTGGCCACGGCCGGCACCCCCCTGACCGTGGCGGCCCAGGTCACCGGCCGGCCGGTGAGCCAGACCCGCGGGCTCTCGGGGGTGTGGGTGGAGCGGCGCGGGTTCGACGAGGTGTTCCGGGCGTTCCGTACCTGCCGCCGGGCGGATCGGGCGCGGCTCCCGAGCGTGGAGCCGGGCCGGGAGGACGTGATCCTGCCCGGCCTGGTGCTGTTGGAGACGTTTTTGGACCGGTTCTCGGCCCCGGGCTTTCGGGTGAGCGACGGCGGCCTGCTGGAGGGGGGCCTTCTCCACGCCGTGGAGCAGGCCCGGGGAGCGGCCCGCCTGGAGCCGTACGCGGCCCTCCAGCAGACCCCGTGTCCCCCGGAGCTTTGGCGTGGATCGTGAGCCCCCGGCCGCCTAGCGGGCCGAAGGCCCCAGACCGACGACCGTTGACCGTAGACCGACGACCGAAGTTGCGAAGTTACATGGAAGGAACGAAGGACATGATGGGTTGGAAGCGTGGGGGAGTTCCCGTGGTGTGGGCGGCGGCCCTCGTGGTGGTGGGCGTGCTCGTGTCCGGAGCCCTGTGGGCCCGGCCGCCCGAGGTCCCCCCGGAGGAGCGCGACGAGCTGTACCAGCGGCTCAAGATCCTCGCCGAGGCCATGGACGTGGTGCAGCGGAACTACGTGGAGCCCGTGAGCCCCAAGGACCTGGTGTACGGCGCGGTGGAGGGCATCGTGGCCCGGCTCGACCCCCACTCGTCCTTCCTGACCCCTGAGATGTTCCAGGAGATGCAGGTGGAGACCGAGGGGACGTTCGGGGGCCTGGGCATCGAGATCACGGTGCGCGACGGCCGGCTGACCGTGGTGAGCCCCATCGAGGACACCCCGGCCGCCCGGGCGGGGATCCAGGCCGGCGACGTGATCGTGAAGATCGAGGACGAGCCCACCCAGGACATGGACCTCATGGAGGCCGTCCGGCGGATGCGGGGGCCCAAGGGGACCCGCATCACCATCTACATCCTGCGCAAAGGATGGGACAAGCCCAAGGCCTTCACCCTGACCCGGGACGTGATCCGGATCAAGAGCGTCAGGGCCCGGAGGGTGGGCGACGTGGGCGTCATCCGGCTCGCCCAGTTCCAGCAGGCCACCCACCGGGAGGTGGCCGACGCCCTGGACCGGTTCCGGAAGGAGGGAGGGCTGGCAGGGCTGGTGCTCGATCTGCGCAACAACCCGGGGGGGCTCCTGGACCAGGCGGTGAAGGTGGCCGACCTGTTCCTCCGGAAGGGCACTGTGGTCTCCACCAAGGGCCGCGACCCCGAGCAGGAGGTGGTGTACACGGCCCGGGACGACGGCACCGAGCCGGACCTGCCCCTGGTGGTACTGGTGAACGGGGGCACGGCCTCGGCCTCCGAGATCGTGGCCGGAGCCCTGCAGGACCACCACCGCGCCCTGATCCTGGGAGAGCGGACCTTTGGGAAGGGCAGCGTCCAGACGATCCTGCCCCTCTCGGACGGCTCGGGGCTTCGGATCACCACGGCCCTGTACTACACCCCCTCGGGCCGAACCATCCAGGCCCGGGGCATCGAGCCCGACGTGCGGGTGGCCGCCGGGCCGGGGGATCCGGAGCAGCCGCCGCCCGAACGGGCCCACGCCCAGGTGCGTGAGGAGGACCTGAAGGGCCACTTCGAGCCCCACGAAGGCGAGGCGGCCGAGCCCGCCGCCAAGCCCGAGGGCGAGAAGCCCGCCGAGGAGGAGGCGGATCTGACCCAGGACCGGCAGCTGCAGCGGGCGGTCCAGATCCTCCACGCCCTGAAGGTGTTCGGTCTGGGGCAGACCGCCGGGGCCGAGTCCCAGGCCGACGACGACGTCTCCCATGCCCCGTAGGGCCGAACGGAAGGCGCCCCGAACCCGCAGGTGGGTATGGGTGGGGGCGTGGCTCGCGTGCATCGCCCTGGTGGCGCTGGCCTACCTGCTGGGCCGCCGGGCGGCCCAGCAGCCCCCCTCGCCCCCGCCGCCGGCCCTCACCGCGCTCCAGGACCTCCTCGGCCCCCTCGAGGGCCCGTCGGCCGAGATCCGGGTGGCCGACGCGGCCGCGGCCGCAGCGTTCGTGGACGAGCTTCGCCAGGCCGCCCGGCGCGACGGGGTGCCCGTGGCCGGGGAGTCCCGCGGCCCCTCCCGCATCCGGGTGCGCCTCGACCTGCCCGGCGGCCCCTACCCGGTGGTGGTGCGATGGGCCCGTCCGCCTGCCGAGGCCCCGCGGCTCGCCGTGGTGATCGACGATATGGGCCGGAACCTCGAACGGGCCCGGGCGTTCCTAGACCTGCCGATCCCGGTGACCCCCTCGGTGCTGCCGTACCTCAAGCACAGCGCGGACGTGGCCCGCCTGGCCACGGCCCGGGGCCGGGTGGTGCTGCTGCACCTACCCATGGAGCCGCGCGGCTACCCCCGGCGGGCCGATCCCGGCCCCCACGCCCTCATGGTGGGCCTGCCGGAGGCCGAGGTGCGCGCCCGGGTTCGGCAGGCCCTGGAGTCGGTGCCCGGGGTGAGAGGGGTGAACAACCACATGGGCAGCCGGTTCACCGAGCAGTCGGAGCCCCTGGCATGGGTGATGGACGAGCTGGCCAGCCGGGGGCTCTTCTTCCTGGACAGCCTCACCACGGCGCGCAGCGTGGCGTTCGAGGCGGCCCGGCGGGCCGGGGTTCCGGCCCTGCGGCGGGACGTGTTCATCGATAACGAGCGCACCTCCGAGGCCATCGGCCGGCAGCTCGAGCGGGCCGTGGCCCGGGCCCTGCGCACCGGCCGGGCCGTGGCCATCGGACACCCCTACCCGGTCACCCTGAAGACCCTGCGGGCCTGGGCCCCCCGGTTCGGCGAGGCCGGGGTGCGGGTGGTGCCCCTCGAGGCGCTCCTGCCCTAGCCCCCTTCCTCCCCGAACACCTCGGCCTCGAACACGTAGATCTCGGCGCCGGAGCGCCAGGCCTTCTGTGGAAGGCCGGCCTTGAGGCAGGTGTGGTCCAGGAACGTCTCCCGGTCCCACCCCTGCTCCACGGCCACCTGGGGCAGCAGCACCCCCCGGTGGGGGCCGTGGACGATGTACACCCCGTGCCGGCCCACCTCCACCTCCTGGGGCGATTCCACCCGCCTCATCGGGGTGAGCACGCTGATCTCCAGGTCGATCCGGTCGAACTCGTCGGGCCGCAGGGGCGGGAACCGGGGGTCTTCGAACGCGGCGGCCCGGGCCATCTCGACCACGTTTCGGTACAGGGGGCGGTCCGCCTGAAACGTGCCGATGCAACCCCGCAGGGCCCCGGCCTCGTGCAGGGTCACGAACGCCCCGGCCGGCTCCCGTAGGGAGGGCCGACGCGGCACCGGCGGGACGTACCGCCGGCCCCGGAGCCCCTCGCGGATCGACTGCCTCGCGATGGTGAGCAGCTCGTTTCGAGCCTCGTCGTCGAGCCGTGCCATGGGATTCCCCTCCTGGCAAAGGAACGGTCGGGCTTCACTGTGGGCCGGATCGGGCCGATGTCAAGGCCGTGCGTTGACGCCCCTCAGAGGGGCTCCCTATAATCCGACCCCCACGGCCGGTGGGCCGGTCCCCTGGATCCCGTCTCGAAGGAGCCGCTCCCATGCTTTCGATTCGCACCCTGCGTGAGCAGACCGACCGGGTACGGAAAGCCCTGGCCGACCGGGGCGCCGAAGTGGACCTGGACCGGATCCTCAGGCTGGACGAACGCCGTCGGGAGATCTTGCGGGAACTCGAGGCCCTGCGCAACCGGCGCAACGAGGCCTCGAAGGAGGTGGGCCGGATCAAGCGGCAGGGCGGGGACGCCTCGGCCATCATGGCCGAGATGCGGGAGGTGGGGACGAGGATCAAGGCCCTGGAGGCCGAGCAGCGGGAGGTGGAGCCCCAGCTCCAGGACCTGCTGCTTCGGGTGCCCAACGTGCCCCACGAGTCCGTGCCCGTGGGCCAGACCGAGGACGACAACCCGGTCGTGCGCACCTGGGGCGAGCCCCCGTCGTTCGACTTCGAGCCCCTCCCCCACTGGGAGCTGGGGGAGCGGCTGGGCATCCTGGACTTCGAGCGGGCCGCCAAGATCGCCGGGGCCCGGTTCGTGGTGCTCAAGGGGCTGGGGTCGCGGCTGGAGCGGGCGCTGATCCAGTTCATGCTCGACCTCCACACCGAAGAGCACGGCTACACCGAGGTGTGGCCGCCGTTCATGGTGAACTCGACCGCCATGACCGGCACGGGGCAGCTGCCCAAGTTCGAGGAGGACCTGTTTCACCTCACCGGCACCGACTACTACCTCGTGCCCACCGCCGAGGTGCCGGTCACCAACCTCCACGCCGGCGAGATCCTGAACGAAGGATCCCTGCCCACCTCCTACACCGCCTACACCCCCTGCTTCCGGGCCGAGGCCGGGGCCTACGGCAAGGACACCCGGGGGATGATCCGCCAGCACCAGTTCGACAAGGTGGAGCTGGTGAAGTTCGCCCATCCCGACCGCTCCTACGACGAGCTGGAGGCCCTCACCCGCAACGCCGAGGAGGTGCTCCGGCGGCTGGGGCTGCCGTACCGGGTGGTCACCCTGTGCACCGGCGATCTGGGGTTCTCGGCGGCCAAGACCTACGACCTCGAGGTGTGGCTGCCGGGCCAGGGTCGGTACCGGGAGATCAGCTCCTGCTCCAACTTCGAGGACTTCCAAGCCCGACGGGCGAACATCCGGTTCCGGCCCAAGGGCGGAAGGGGCACCCGGCTCGTGCACACCCTGAACGGCTCGGGCCTGGCCGTGGGCCGCACCCTGGTGGCCATCCTCGAAAACTACCAACAACCCGACGGCTCCGTGGTCGTTCCCGAGGCCCTTCGCCCCTACGTAAAGGCCGACCGGATCGAAGCGGCCGTCTGAAATCCCCCGGAGGGGTGGCCGAGCGGTTTAAGGCAGCGGTCTTGAAAACCGCCGGGGTGCAAGCCCCCGTGGGTTCGAATCCCACCCCCTCCGCCACGAGAACGGACCGGCCCTGGGCGGGCCGGATGGAGCGGGCAGCCGGCGTTGGGGCCGGCTGTTTTCGTAAGGGGAGGGGGTGGGTGAGAACCCACGGCTGGGTTCGACGGATCCGCAGGAGAGCGGATCCGGACGCTCCGAAGGAGCGCCCGAAGGGCGAGGCCCAGGGAGGGGCCGAGTCCATCCCACCCCCTCCGCCACGAGAACGGACCGGCCCTGGGCGGGCCGGACGAAGAAAGGGCTTGCGGCCGAAACCGCAAGCCCTCGATTTTTGGGGTGAGTGATGGGATTTGAACCCACAACCACCGGATCCACAGTCCGGTGCTCTACCATTGAGCTACACTCACCACGCTCTCAGGTTGTGAATCGTCGAGTGGCACGCCCGGAGGGACTCGAACCCCCGACCCGCGGCTTAGAAGGCCGCTGCTCTATCCAGCTGAGCTACAGGCGCATCGGCGTTGGTGGCTGCTTGGTCGGGGCGAGAAGATTCGAACTTCCGACCCCCTGCGCCCAAGGCAGGTGCGCTACCAGACTGCGCCACGCCCCGACAAGGGGCGAGATGCTACCACAGCCTCCGGCCCCGGCTCAACGCCAAAAGAGCGTCCTTTTTCGGCCCCCGCCCCCGTCCGTGCCACCCGGCCGGATTCCCCTGCTGCGGCGCCCGAAAAATCGCTGCCCGTCGTCCGGCGAGGCCCCGGGAAAGAGGTGCAGGCAAACTGCGTTTGTTGGGCGTTGACTTGGGAAGGCTTTTTCTCTAAGGTCTCATGGAGCGACGATTTGTCGCCGGGGTGTCAGTGCTCTGTGCTTAGAACGCATTTTTGTTCGATCCTGACTCGGAACGGGAGGAGGGGTTGGCCGAGATCCTGCGGGTGGAGAACGTGTCCCTGGCGTTCGGCGGGCTCCAGGTGCTTGACGACGTGGGGTTCTCCGTGGAGGAGGGCAGGATCACCTCCGTGGTGGGGCCCAACGGCGCCGGCAAGACGAGCCTGTTCAACGTGATCGGGGGGTTCTACCGGCCGGACCGGGGACGGGTGTGGTTCGACGGCCGCGACATCACCCGTTTGCCCCCCCACCGCCGCGCCGCCCTGGGGCTGGGCCGCACGTTCCAGAACATCGCCCTGTACCGGGGCCTGAGCGCCCTCGATAACATCAAGCTCGGCGCCCATCCCCACGTGCGCTCGGGCATCCTGGCCTGCGGGTTCCGGCTGCCCCGGGCCCGGCAGGAGGAGCTGGAGCTGCGCGAGCGGGTGGAGCGGGAGGTGATCGACTTCCTGGAGATCGAGCACGTGCGGGGTGTGCCCGTGGCCTCGCTGCCGTACGGCCTGCAGAAGAGGGTGGAGCTGGCCCGGGCCCTGGCCCTTCGGCCCCGGCTGCTCCTCCTTGACGAGCCCGTGGCCGGCATGAACCGGGAGGAGACCGAGGACATGGCCCGGTTCGTGCTCGACCTGGTGGAGGAGCGGGGCATCACCGTGCTCCTGGTGGAGCACGACATGGGGGTGGTGATGGACCTGTCGGACCACGTGGTGGTCCTGAACTTCGGACGGGTGATCGCCCAGGGCCGGCCGGCGGAGGTGGCCGAGCACCCCGAGGTGATCCGGGCCTACCTGGGGACCCGCCGGGAGGGAGATCCATCAGGCCCCCCGCTCCCGGGTTCGGCAGAGCCACTTGCCCGGGGGCCAGGAGACCGAAGACCGTAGACCGACGACCGGAGACCGAAGTTACATGGAAGGGGCTGGGACGTGGACTTCCTGATCCAGCTTCTCGTGAGCGGGGTGGCCGTGGGGGGGGTGTACGCCCTGGTGGGGCTGGGGTTCGTGGCCATCTTCAAGGCCACGGGCATCCTCAACTTCGCCACGGGCGAGTTCATGATGATCGGCGCCTACTTCGGGTACACGGCCCTGGTGGGCCTGCACCTGCCGTTCTGGGCCGCCCTGCTCGTGGCCCTGGCCGGGGCGGCGGCCGTGGCCCTGGTGGTGGAGCGAGCCCTGCTCCGGCCCCTGTTCGGCCAACCCACCATCACCGTGGTCATGGTGACCCTGGGCCTCTCGAGCATCCTCAAGGGGCTCGCGCAGATCATCTGGACCGCCGAGTTCCGCAGCTTTCCCCGCATCTTCCCCCGAAAGCCCGTGTTCCTGGGGCCGGCCGTGGTGCCGAGCCGGCTGTTCTACGGGTTCCTGATCGCCCTGGCCGCGGTGGCCGTGCTGGCCGCGTTCTTCCGGTACGCCCGGGCGGGGGTGGCCATGCGGGCCACGGCCTCGGACCAGGGCGCGGCCTACTCCCTGGGGGTGGACATCCGGCGCATGTTCGGCCTGGCCTGGGGCATCGGGGCGGCCGCGGCGGCCCTGGGGGGGGTGGTGGTGGGGGCGATCGGCGGCATCAGCCCCCAGTTGGGGGCCTTGGGGCTCAAGGTGTTCCCGGTGGTGATCCTGGGGGGGCTCGACAGCGTGGCCGGGGCGATCGTGGGGGGGATCCTGATCGGGGTCCTCGAGAACCTGGCCGGGGGATACCTGGACCCCTACGTGCCCGGGGGGTCGGTGAAGGAGGTGGTCCCGTTCCTGGTGCTGCTGCTGATCCTGCTGGTGCGGCCCTACGGCCTGTTCGGCACCCGCGAGATCGAACGAGTCTAAAGGCAGTGACGAGTGATCGGTGACGGGTGACGGCCCGGCCACCCCCCCTACGATTCACGATTTACGATTCACGGCCGTTCAGATTCACGGCCGTCCAACGGTGACGGGCGACGAGGCCGAGACGGGAGACGAACCCGGTGAGACGCTTTCCAGCCTTCCAGCCTTCTGGCCTTCCAGCTTTCTAGCCGGGTCCCATGCGCATCGGCGACTTCAAGGAGACCTACGCGGCCGACGAGGCCCTGCTGCGGACCCCGCCCGTGCGGTTCTGGATGGCGGTGTTCGGGGTGGCGCTCGTGGTGTTCCCGTGGGTGGCGGGCGACTATCCCGTGTACCTGGCCGACCTGGTGGGCATCACCGTGATCTCGGCCCTGGGGCTCAACCTGCTCACGGGGTTCACCGGCCAGATCAGCCTGGGCCACGCGGCGTTCATGGGGGTGGGGGCGTACACGGCGGCGGCGCTGTCGTCGCGCTGGGGCCTGGGGCTGTGGGCCACCCTGCCGGCGGCCGGCGGCGTGGCCGCGGCGTTCGGCCTGGTGGTGGGCGCGCCGAGCCTGCGGATCAAGGGCCTGTACCTGGCCATGGCCACGCTCGCGGCCCAGGTGATCGCGGAGTTCGGGTTCGTGCACCTGGAGTCGATCACCGGCGGGATCCGGGGCATCAACGTGCCCCCGGCCCGGCTGGGGCCCCTGGAGTTCGGCACCGACCGGGCCCTGTACGCCGTGATCGTGGCCGTGGCCGCCCTGGCCACCTGGTTCGCCGCCAACCTCAAGCGCTCGGCGCCGGGCCGGGCCTTCGTGGCGGTGCGCGACCGGGACATCGCGGCCGAGATCATGGGCGTGCCCCTGTTCGGGACCAAGCTCCGGGCCTTCGCCCTGGGCGCGTTCTACGCGGGCGTGGCCGGCGCCCTGTGGGCCTACTTCATGAAGGTCGTCACGCCCGAGCACTTCCCCCTGAGCCTGTCCATCCACTACCTGGCCGTGATCATCGTAGGCGGGCTCGGCACGGTGATCGGGTCGGTGTTCGGGGCCGTGTTCATGACGCTGGTGCCCGAGATCCTGCGGGGGCTCGCCAGCCTGGCCCGGCCCCACTACCCGGAGGCGATGGTGCTGCTCTCGCCCATGACCGACGTGGTGTTCGGGGGCTTGATCGTGGGGTTCCTGCTATTCGAGCCCCACGGCCTGGCCGAGATCTGGCAGCGCACGAAGCGGTTCTTCCGGCTGTGGCCGTTCGTCCACTAGGGGCCGGCCCGCGACGGGCCGGGAAAGGAGGAAGGGAGATGCTGCGTAAAGGTTTGGCGATGGCGGTGGGGATCCTCATGGCGGTGCCGGCGTTCGGGGCCGACACGATCAAGGTGGGGGCGTCGCAGCCCCTGACCGGCCGGTTCGCGTTCGCCGGGGTCCAGCTCAACCAGGGCCTGGCGGACGTGTTCGCCTGGATCAACGAGAACGGCGGCATCAAGGGCCGCAAGATCGAGTACATCTTCGAGGACTCGGGCTACCAGGTGGACCGGGCCGTGGCCGTGTTCAAGAAGATCATGGCCGAGCACAAGCCGCCCATGTTCTACGGGGAGAGCACCGGGCAGGGCAAGGCGCTGGCGCCCGAGATCACCAAGACCTACAAGATCCTCTACGGGTCCACCTCGTTCAGCTCGGAGCTGGCGAACCCCGAGAAGTACCCCTACACCTTCGTGTCCGGGCCCACCTACTCAGACATGTTCGGCGTGCTCCTGGAGTACATCGCCAAGAACCCCAAGGGGGGCAAGCCCACGGTGGCGTTTTTCTACAGCGACACCGAGTTCGGCAAGGACCCGATCCCCTACGCCCGCAAGAAGGCCAAGGAGCTTGGGGTGGACGTGGTGGCCGAGATCGTGACCAAGGTCGGCGCGGTGGACGTCACCAGCGAGGTCCTGGAGCTCGTGAAGAAGAAGCCCCAGTACGTGATCATCCACGGGTTCGTGCTCTCGCCGATCCCCCAGGTGATCCGGGGCTCCAAGGACTACGGCCTCGACATCTCGTTCATGGGCACGTTCTGGTCCATGAGCCAGATGATCATCGACAAGCTGGGCGAGGACGCCGACGGGTACATGGGCATCAACCCCTACGCCTACTACTACGAGACCGACGTGCCCATGATCCAGAAGATCCGGGCGTTCAACCAGAAGGCCCACCCGGACGTGAAGCACCGGCCCAACAGCTACCTGCAGGGGTGGTTCACGGGCATGGTGTTCGCCAAGTGCGCCGAGATCTGCCTGGAGAACGGCTGGGAGATCACCGGCGACAACCTGGTGAAGGCCCTGGAGTCAATCCGCGACTGGGACGTGGGCGGGCTCATGCCGCCGGTGACCTTCGTGAACCACAAGGTGCCGGTGGGTCGGGTGTACCGGGCCGACGCGGCCAAGAAGCGGTTCGTGCCGGTGTCGGACTGGATCCGGCTGCAGTAGCGCCGCGCGGGGCACCAGGGGGGCCGGGGCTCGCCCCGCCCCCTCGGGCCGGACGTCCCAACGTCCCAACGTCCCAGCGTCCCGACATCCGAACGTCCCAGCGTCCTAACGTTCAACCGTCCCAACGGACCCCCATGAACGCACTGCTCGAGCTCAACAATGTGGAGGTGGTGTACAACCACGCCGTGCTGGTCCTGAAGGGCCTGTCGCTGCGGGTGCCCGAGGGCGAGATCGTGGCGCTGCTGGGCACCAACGGCGCGGGCAAGTCCACCACCATGAAGGCCATCTCGGGGCTCCTGCCCCTGGAGGACGGGGAGGTCACCGACGGCGACATCCGGTACCAGGGCGCCTCGATCCGGGGGCGGCTGCCCCACGAGATCGCCCGGCTGGGGCTGGTGCAGGTGCTGGAGGGCCGGCGGATCTTCGAGGACCTCACGGTGGAGGAGAACCTGGCCGTGGCCCGGTACGCCCGCAGGGGCCGGCCCGGCGCGGGGCTCGAGCCCGAGGCGGTGTACGCCTACTTCCCCCGGCTCAAGGAGCGCCGCCGCCAGACGGCCGGGTACCTCTCGGGGGGCGAGCAGCAGATGCTCGCCATCGGCCGGGCCCTGGTGGCCGGCCCCCGGCTGCTCCTGCTGGACGAGCCCAGCCTGGGCCTGGCCCCGCTCCTGGTGGACGAGATCTTCGAGATCCTGGTGCGGATCAACCGGGAGGAGGGGGTGACCATGCTGCTGGTGGAGCAGAACGCGGCCATGGCGCTCCAGATCGCCTCGTTCGGCTACATCATGGAGGGCGGCCGGGTGGTGCTCGAAGGTGCCCGGGACGTGCTGGTGCGGGACCGGGACGTGCAGGAGTTCTACCTGGGCGTGCGGGGCGGCCACGGCGCGGTGAACTACCGCGAGGTCAAGCACTACAAGAGGCGCAAGCGGTGGCTGTCGTGACGGCCGACACCCTGGTGGGCCTGCTGCGGGAGCGGGCCGGGGCCCACCCGGATCGGGTGGCCCTGCGGGAGAAGGAGTTCGGGATCTGGCAGCGGGTCACCTGGGCCGACTACCTGGGTCACGTGCGGCGCACGGCCCTGGGGCTGCGGCGGCTGGGGCTCGAGCCCGGCGACAACGTGGCCATCCTGAGCGAGAACCGCCGCGAGTGGCTCTACGCCGAGCTGGGCGCCATCGCGGCCGGGGGGCGGGCCGTGGGCGTGTACCCCACCAGCCCCGCGCCCGAGGTCCGGTACGTGGTGGACCACAGCCTCGCCCCCATCGTTGTGTGCGAGGACCAGGAGCAGACCGACAAGATCCTGGAGGAGTCGGACCGGCTGCCCCGGGTGCGCCACATCGTGGTGATGGACCCCAAGGGGCTCCGGAACTACACCGACCCCCGTATCCTCACCTTCGACGACCTGGAGCGCCTGGGCGCCGAGGAGGAGGCCCGGGACCCCGGCCGGTTCGAGGCCCTGGCCTCGGCCGTGCAGCCCGACGACGTGGCCATCATCATCTACACCTCGGGCACCACCGGCCATCCCAAGGGCGCCATGATCACCCACCGGAACATCCTGGCCATGACCCGGGCCATGGTGGAGGCCTGCGAGATCGTAGCCTCCGACTCGGTGGTGAGCTACCTGCCCCTGTGCCACGTGGCCGAGCAGATCTTCAGCGTGTTCCTGAGCGTGTACCTGGGCGTCACGGTGAACTTCGCCGAGTCGATCCGCACCATCCAGGCCGACCTGCGGGAGATCGCCCCCACGGTGTTCCTGGGCGTGCCCCGCATCTGGGAGAAGCTCCAGTCCTCCATCGTCATCGGCGTGCGCGACGCGCCCCGGTGGCGCCAGAGGCTGTTCCGGGCGTGCCTGGCCCGGGGGTACCGGCTGGCGGACAAGCGCCTGGCCCGCGAGCCCTGGTCCGCGCTCGACCGGCTCACCTGGTGGGCCTGCTACGGCCTCATGTTCCGGGCGCTCCAGAACTACGTGGGGCTCCGGAAGGCCCGGTTCTGCTTCTCGGCCGCCTCGGCCATCTCGCCCGAGGTGCTGCGGTTCTTCCACGCCATCGGCATCCGGGTCAAAGAGGGCTACGGCATGACCGAGTCCTCGGGCCTGTCGTTCATCCACATGGGCGACGACATCCGGCTCGGCACCGTGGGCCGGGTGGTGCCGGGGCTGGAGTTCCGCATCGCCCCGGACGGCGAGCTCCTGAAGCGCGGCGAGCAGATCTTCGCCGGCTACTTCCGCGACCCCGAGGCCACCCGGCAGACCGTGGACGAGGACGGCTGGCTCCACACCGGCGACATCGCCGAGCTGGACGAGCACGGGCACCTCCGGATCGTGGACCGGAAGAAGGCCATCCTGATCACCGCGGGCGGGAAGAACATCGCGCCGAGCGAGATCGAGAACGCCCTCAAGGTGAGCCCCTACATCAAGGAGGCCGTGGTGCTCGGCGAGGGCGAGCGGTTCATCGCGGCCCTGATCCAGATCGACTACGACACCGTGGGCAAATGGGCCACCGAGCGCAAGGTGCCGTACACCAACTTCAAGAGCCTGGCCCGCCGGCCCGAGGTGCGCGAGCTGATCGCGGCCGAGGTGGACCGGGCCAACCAGGGGCTGGCCCGGGTCAAGCAGGTGCGGGAGTTCCGCCTGCTGGAGAAGGAGCTGGACCACGACGACGACGAGGTCACGGCCACCATGAAGGTGCGCCGCCGCACCATCTACGAGAAGTACGCCGATCTCATTCAAGAGATCTATGGGGGGAAAGGGTAGAAGGCTGGAAAGCTGGAAAGCTGGAAAGCTGGAAGGCGAGGACGTTGGGACGTTAGGACGTCGGGACGGTGGGACGTTCCGCCCGCACCTCCGCGCGTCCGCACGGTGAAACGACGAACGACCAACGACTCCCGGTGGTCCTGAGCCGCCCAGCTGCCTAGCCGCCTAGCGGCCTAGCCGACAGAGGAGTCATCAGAGCCATGGGCGTGGATCGCGTGTTCGTGACCCGGAGGATCCCGGACGAGGGGCTCGATCTTCTGCGGCCGGTCTGCGCCGTGGACCTGTGGGACGACGACCTGCCCCCTCCGGCCGACGTGCTCCGGGAGCGGGTCCGGGGTGCCGCAGGGCTCCTGTGCCTCCTGACCGACCCCGTGGACGAGGCGCTCCTCGATGCCGCCGGCCCGGGTCTGCGGGTGGTGAGCCAGATGGCCGTGGGCGTGGACAACATTGAGCTTGCGGCCTGCACCCGCCGGGGCATCCCCGTCGGGCACACCCCGGGCGTGCTCACCGAGACCACGGCCGACCTGGCCGTGGCGCTCCTCCTGGCCGCGGCCCGCAGGCTTCCCGAGGCCCAGGCCGCGGTGAGGGCAGGGGAGTGGACCACCTGGAAGCCCCTGTGGCTCGCGGGCCGCGACGTGCACGGCTCCACCGTGGGCATCGTGGGCCTGGGCCGCATCGGCCGGGCCGTGGCCCGCAGGCTCCGGGGGTTCGGGTGCCGCATCCTCTACACCGGCCCGCGCCCGGTTCCGGAGGCCGACGAGGTGGGGGCCCGGTTCGTGGAGCTGGAGGAGCTGCTGCGCCGGAGCGACTTCGTGACCCTCCACTGCCCGCTGACCCCCCAGACCCGGCACCTGATCGACGAGCGCGCCCTGGCCCTCATGAAGCCCACGGCCATCCTGGTCAACACGAGCCGGGGCGCCGTGGTGGACCCGGACGCCCTCCACCGGGCCCTGGCCTCGGGCCGGATCGCGGCCGCGGCCCTGGACGTGACCGATCCCGAGCCCCTGCCGCCCGACCACCCCCTTCTGGCCCTGCCCAACTGCCTGGTCGTCCCCCACATCGGCAGCGCCTCGGTCGCCACCCGCACCCGCATGGCGGTCATGGCCGCCGAAAACCTCCTGGCCGGCCTGAGGGGCGAACCCCTCCGCCACTGCGCCAACCCCGAGGTGTACAGGCCGCCGAAGCACCCCCCGCGTTGACGGCGGCGACCTCTGAGCCGAACCCCGGCCGGCGTTGACACTCGGCCCAGTGAAGTGGTATCCGAAACCTGGTTTTGGGGAGACATCACGCTACAGGGGGGCGCTAATGTCCGGGCACTTGCATCCCCTTCCCGAAAAAACAACGGCCGCGCCCTGTCCTCACCTGGTGGACGGTCGCGGCCGTTTCTGTTTCATCCCCAGCATGTGCGAAATGGAGCCGCCCCTCACCCTCGGATCGTTCACGCCCCAAACGCCTCACCCGGGGCGTTCGGGAGACGAAATCTACAACATGTTCGGCGAGCTTTTTTACATAACGACTGAGTGACAGGAGACGATGATGGATCTTTACGTGTTCAGTTCAGTGAATGTGACCAACGTATGGGCTGGGATTGGCGCTCGGCGATGGGCAATATCATCTAGACAGGCGCAGAACCCGAAAACACCGACTAAGGCTAGATCATTTAAAGTTGGATCGCTCGGCATCATTTACTGTAAAGAGACGAAGTCGTTTATGGTTCCATTTATAGTTTCTTCTCCTCCTGAGTTGGATACGTCTGTTCGCGATATTTGGCCAGAGGAGTGGTGGTTTCCGTTCTCTATTTATCCTCTCGGGTCTCCAGCAAAGCAAATGAGCACTTCGGAGGTATCAGAACTGCCCGGTCTTCGAACTTCTGGAAAAACGTGAAATCATGTTCTCTTTGTGCAACCTGATTTTGTTTTTCAGCCGTCCAAGATTAGTGATGAAGACTGGGCGATAATCTTCCAGAGGTTGTCGTGTTAGGCGGAGGTTCGTTCGGAGGTTCGTCGGAGGTTCGTCGGAGGTTCGTCGGAGGTTCGGAGGTTCGGACGGGAGGTTCGGGAGGTTCGGGAGGTTCGGGACGCTGGTCGAAAATGAAGCTTGATGGCAAGGTCAGGCCGATGGTGAAAGGACGGTGCCATGCCGAGGAGCGCAACGGGAGGTTCGGGACGCTGGTCGAAAATGAAGCTTGATGGCAAGGTCAGGCCGATGGTGAAAGGACGGTGCCATGCCGAGGAGCGCAAGGTTGGATGTGCCCGGGGTGCTTCAGCACGTGATGGCTCGGGGGATCGACGGGTACGACATCTTCCAGGATGAAAAGGACCGGGAGACGTTCCTGGAGCGCCTGGCGGCAGTGGTGGAGTGGGCCCGGGCAGATCTTTTGGCGTGGTGCCTGATGTCGAACCACTTCCACCTGCTGATCCGTCCGCATGAGGTGCTGCTTGCACCGATCATGCGCCGGCTGATGACCGGCTATGCCGTGTGGCACAACCGGCGGCACCAGCGGCGGGGCCATCTGTTTCAGAATCGCTACAAGAGCATTGTTGTGGAGGAGGACCCGTACTTTCTGGAGCTGGTGCGCTACATACACCTGAACCCGGTGCGTGCCGGACTGGTGGAAACGATGGAGGTGCTGAACCGGTACCCGTATACCGGCCATGCGGTGATCCTGGGTCGCCGGAAGTACCCGTGCCAGAACGTGGACGAGGTTCTTGGGATGTTCGGCCGACGGGTGCGGGAGGCCCGGGTGCGGTACCGGGAGTTCGTGGCGGCGGGGTTCGGGCAGGGGGTGCGGGGGGAGCTTCGGGGTGGGGGGCTGGTCCGGAGCGCCGGGGGGTGGGCGAACCTACTGCGGCGAAAGCGGGAGGAGTGGGAGCTCGGGGACGAGCGGGTTTTGGGGGGCGGGGAGTTCGTGCGGGAGGTGCTAGGCCAGGTAGAGGAGGAGGTGCCGCGGCGTCCGGCAAGGGAGGTGCGGGAGATCCTGGGGGAGGTGTGCCGGGAGCATGGTGTGGGGGAGGAGTTGGTGCTGGGGCGAACGCGCCGCCAGGGGGTGGTGCGGGCCCGGGAGGAGTTTCTGCTGCGGGCGCACGAGGAGGCGGGGGAGAGCTATGCGGCGTTGGGTCGGCTGTGCAAGATGTCGCACACGTCGGTCCGGGCGGCCGTCGAGCGGGCGCGGAGTCGCCGAGCGGAGAAGGCCAAGGCCGTGTGAGGAAACCTTCGTTATCGACCAGCGTCCCGGATCTACGTTGAGAAGGCCAAGGCCGTGTGAGGAAACCTTCGTTATCGACCAGCGTCCCGGATCTACGACGGATCTACGTTCGGATCTACGCGGATCTAACCGATCGAAGGCCGAAAGGAGTGCTTGTCGGGTTCGCCAGGCGGTACGCTCGGGAGCACAACATCTCGTCGCAGGTCGCCGGTCGTAGGTCGTGAGTCGCCGGTCGCCTCGAACTCCCCTGCCATGAGTTCCCGCCGCTTCCCCGGCTCGCTACGCTCACCGGGGAAGCGGACCCAAACCCCACTTCACACGACAACCACCCCGACACAGGGGGGATGCGGACCTGGGGGCCGTTCAGTAGAACAACCGCATCTTCCTGAGCTGTCGCTGAGACATCCGTATCGTACCGAAGAATTGGAACCCGCCCTCGCATTTGGCGGATCCTCCCCCGCCCTCACACTCACTCCAGCGTTCGACCTCCCCGAGGGCTGCCATGTGGATATAGATGCGGTAGCGGTGTCCCTTTTTCAGGCGGATCCTGTGCCGGATCGGATCGTCGTAGCTTCGCCTCAGGTCATCTCCGTGAACCTCTTTCAGAACGTCAAAGCCCGGGGAGATCTCCTCGACCGTCTTCCCTTCGGTCATGTCGTACAGATACATCCTCGAGACGGTTTTCGCCGTCGTATCCGACCTTATGGCGATGTCTGTATCGACGTGATAATCACGGTCGAATCGAGTATCCAGGACAAAGGTGTGATCCGACTCGCCTTCGTAGACGAATTCTTTGTAGATGCTCAGCTTGTCGTTGAAGAAATGGTTCGGTTTATCATTATAGTTGTTTTGACGATACGAAGCGTAGGGATTTCCGAATGCGTCCGTCCCGGCCGGATCGAACCTCATGGAGATCTCTAGAGGGTAGTCCAGGCGTTTGGACGTGACGAAGGAGTAGCTGGCGTCTGGGTACGTTGTATGAGTCACTTCAGTGGTGCCCGCGCGGGTGGTCCTTAGGGTCGTGTAGCGAGCCTTGATACCCCGATAACGGGAGCTCGTCCGCCAGGGCAGTTTCTCCAGTTGGGCGCTGTGGCGTGAGGACACGATGCCGAAACCGTAACGGAAGGCCCCTTCGGGATCGCTTTGCAACCTGTCGTCGTAGCGTTCCACGGAGACGTAGTCCCGTACCGTTTCCCCTGCTTCGTCTTCCAGTTGGTACTCGCCTTCCGGGACGTCGCACTCGTACAGGGTGATCCGGTAGACGTCGCTGTAGCTCAGCACATTGCCGTCCCAGAGATCGTAGGGCTCCCCTTTTCGCTCGAATCTCTGCACGCTGCATTCGTACACGCTCCCGTCCTCCAGCGACCTGGCATAGAGCGGGCCCGGCGCGCTTTGGGCGGTCCGGATGTCGTAGAAGATCAGTCCTATCTCCATCTGGTCGGTCAGGGCCCTCCGGAAGAACTCCGCGCGCTTCAATACGTCTTCGGTCCCCTCCGGCAGAAACGATCGATCGTGGTCTGGGTGGGCGTAGTACGGGTCCGTATAGGTAATGACCAGTTTCCACACGTTGTTGATGAAGCTGTATTCGGCCTCGTAATTGTTTAGGTCTTCTTCTATGTACTCCTTGAGCCACTCGTATTTTGTTCTTGCGATGCCGGTCTCGTCGTAGTCCTTGACGCCTGCCATATGTGCTTCTATTACCAGGTTTGTTCCTCTGGTCATTGTGTTGACCCAGTAGTAGGTGTAGTGCTCCAGGGAGTTGTAGGCGTTGATCAGGTCTTGGTTGTTGAGTTCGAGGAGGTCCCCGATGTTGTCTATCAGGTAGTTCGTATGAGTGGACAAGATGGGCGCGCCGGGAAGGGTTATCTTGTCCTGGATGTTGTTCACCTTCTCCCACGTCCCGTAGGTGTCCATGATGAGATCGTAGAGGTCCTTCATCGCCTGGCCATCGGCTTCGTCCGGGCCGAAGCCGGCGGTTCGGGCGATGAACTCCTGCTCGGCAGTACGGATGGTGCTGCGCGCGTCGTAGGGGGAGGCGATCAGATTCAGGAGCTCGTCGTGGTTCTTCTTCATCTGGCCTACGATCGTGTCGAGTTCGGTGCGGATCTCGTCGAGGTTTCCGACGATGTCGTCCAGGGTGCCCCGCATCGCCCGGAGCATCTCGGTCTGCTCCTCCTGGCCCTGGATCAGATACCCCTGCGGGTTGATCACCCGCATGATGAGCCCGCTGTCGACCTCGCCGTCGTTCTGGTACACCGCGTATCCCAGGCCACCGATCGTGGTCACGGCTGAGAGGATGCTGGAGTAGGGGACCGAGGTCTCCGATGGCCCCTCCGGCGAAGCGCCCAGCGCGGGGGCCGGGCTCTCCAGTATGGGGGGAGGGGATGCGTCCCCCTCGGGGTCAGAGTCCGAGTCCGAACCGCAACCGACCACCAGCCCGACGCAGGCCAGGACGAGGAACAGCCAGCGCATCTTTCCGAACATGTCTTCTCCTTTCGTCTCACGACCTGGTCCGATCCTCGTTCCGGGCCGTTCGGGTGGAAGGAAGGGGGTGGGAGAAGGGGAGGGGAAAGCGGTGCCCTTGCGCACCCGGCCGCCTGAGCCCTTGGAGCGCCATCCGAGCCCGTCAATACCCGCCTTGTTTCGGGTCATCCTTCTTATCGGCCCCCACCGCCAAAGATTGAAACGCGTTCCCTGGTACGGCGCGGGTGCTCGGTCGACCAGTGGCTAACCGTTGGTGGGTAGGCGGACCGCCTCCACCCGGCATGGGTCGGGTTTCGAGACGCTGATCGGGGATCGGGTTTGTTGGTCAAAAACCACAAGTCAGACCGAAGACGAAAGGTCGGTGCCGTGCCAAGGAGCGCGAGGTTGGGCGTGCCCGACGTGCTTCAGCACGTGGTGGCTCGGAGGACCGACGGGTACGACATCTTCCAGGATGAAAAGGACGGGAGACGTTCCTGGCCTGGAGCGCTCGGCGGCAGTGGTGGGATGGGGCGGCGCGGATCTTCTGTGGTGTGTGCCGATGCTTTGGAGGGATGTCTCACACGTCGGTGCTGTCGGCCGTGGAACGGGCGCTGCTGCCGCCTGGGACGGGGGATCTGGCGAAACCTTCGTGACCGACCCGCGTCCTGAAGCCCCGCCCTTTTCCCCCGCGAGGGCCCGTGTTTTCGTACACCACGCACCTGGACTAACCGCCCCGGGCGCAGGGCCCCTCTGAGGAGATTCCGTCCGTTCCCATTCCCTTGACAAACCGGCGGTAGCCTGTTTCGTTGGGCGGACAAGGCAGCTCTCCGGCACCCCTCCCGTGCCCTTCCCCGGACCCGGAGGCCCTCCCATGTGTGCCGCTTCCCTGTCCAGCCGGCTTATCCCCTTGGTCCTCGTGGCGGCCTTCGCCCTGGGCCCCTGGGCCTGCGGCTCGCGGCCCCCGGAAACCGCGGGCCGGGCGCTCGCCCGCCCCGCGGTCCAGACCTCTGCGGATCCCAGGGTCGAACTCCTGGATCACCAGGTCTGGGGTCGCGACGGCGAGCAGTGGGCCGCGATCCGGCTGGTGGACGGCTCGGGCGGCTTCGTGACGGGGCGGACGATCTCGGACTTCCGGGTCACCGAGACCCGACACCTTTCCGATGGCACCACCGAGGGCCCGGAGGAGATCGCCTTCGACGACCCCGGGTCCCAGTTCAACGGGCCGGGGTTCTGGGAACGCACCGTCACGGGCGAGAAGGTGGACCTTGCGGTCATCCTGGACCATTCCCTCGGGGAGCAGGCATCCGCGGTCAAAGGCGAACTGCACGAACTCGTGGACCGGCTGGCCGCGTCCCGGCTCGACTTTCGCCTGGCGCTGTTGGAGCAGGAGGCGTGCATCACGATCCATTGCGGCTCGGTGTTTCCCTTCCACGGCCCCATGGAGATCCAGGAACTGCATGAGGCCGTGAACACGCTGAATCTGGAAGGCACGGACTTTTCTCCCGCCGCCACGTACGACGGCGTCCTCTGGGCGGCCACCGACCTGCTGTGGCGCGACGACCCCGGCGTGACCCGCATGGTCGTGGTGGTCACGAACGACATCCCCCAGTCGGTGTACGGCAACATCTGGGCTCTCGATTCCCACGGGACGGCGACGAACCGGGAGGCGGCGCGGCTGGCCCTGGAGGAGGCGGGCCTCACGCTGTACTACGCCCAGCCGGCCGATCCCGACGGGCTGGGGTACACGGAGAACTACGCCGACCCCGACCGGAACCCCCGGGCCGGGTGCTCCGCCGGGGAGGACGGCTGGGACTGCGGGTTCGGGGGCCTGGGCGTCCGCCTCGGCTGGCCCTTCGATCAGGACGAGATCCCCCTTCCGGATTCCGGACCCGTGGCCGACTCCCGGTACTACTTCGCCTGGCTGAGCCCGTTCGGGCCGATCGAAGACCCGGATGAGCGCCGCGTGGTGGAGATCCGCACCGCCGACCCGGACGACTCCTCGGCCGAGATCGCGCTCACCTTTGAGTACGGGTATCCGGGTGAAGAGGGGGCCCTGCGCCTCGTGCTCACCGACGAGGCCGGCGCCCCCCTGCCCGCGTCGCTGGACGAGTGCGCGAGCGTGTACCGGGCCATGGGGGACCGGGCCGTGAAGCTCAAGGAGGTCTGCCCCGGGGACGCGGGGGAAGACGGCGTGGCGGTGGCCGACCTGCTGATGCCCGGCCCGGTGGTCCTGGAGATCGGGTACGAGTTCGCGACCGCCGGCTGGACCAACTCCTACTACTCGGACCTCGGCTTCCAGTCCGCCCGGTTCGACGTGGAGGTCCCGGCCGGGGACACGTTGGAGGTCCCCTGGCAGGTGGAGGTGGCCAACCGGCGCGCGGACCTCTGGCGGATCCGCGGGCTTCTCAGGGACCTGAGGGGCTGGGGGCTCGGGAGCCGGCCGTTCGCCGGGGCGGCCGACCGGATCACGGCCTGGGTCGAGGGGCTCGAGGCCGGCCCCATGACGCTGGACGACAAGGACCGGCTCGTCCGGTTCACCCACGCCCTCGGGGGCTACCTTTACGCGGCGGGCTACGCCGAGACCCAGACCCGGAAGGTGGAGGCCGGCCTCATCGACGTGATCCGTCGGCTCCGGGCGATCATCCAGAAGCTTCGGGACCTCGCCGACGAGGTGGACACCACGGCCTCGCTCACCGACGCCGAGGCCTCGGCCCGGCTGGCCGCGACCCTGGGGCTCGATGTCGAGGCCATCGAGGCGATCGGGGAGGCGGAGAGCCTGCGGGCCCTGGCCCGGGCACTCCTGGAGTACGTAGAGGATGAGCTGGTGCCCGAGGTGATCGGGAAGATCCTGGACCAGATCCCCCTGGGCCCTGCGGGCCCGTACGTGGAGCAGTTCCTCCTCGGCGTGGTCCTGGACGACTGGGACTCCACGGACAGCCTCTGGGACACCCTGGCCGAGCTCTCCCTGGACGGGGTGCTGGACGCGGCGCTGGCCGAGGCGCCGGACCTCCTGGGCGCGGTCCAGGACGAGGTGTTGGTCCGGATGCCCCAGGAGGCGGCCGACGCGTACCACCTCCTGTCCTCCCTGGTGGAGGCCCTGGCCCAAGACGGCACCGACGGCCTCGCCGAGGCGGTCCGGTCGGCCGCCCAGGACCTCCTCAACCGCTACGCGACCCCCGAGGCCGCCTTGGCCCGGGTGCGCGACGCCGTGTCCGGCCTCACCGACGCCCTCTCACCCGGGCCGGTGCGCGACGCCCTGGTTCCCTTGCTGGACCTCATGCTGCGCGTCGCCCTGGAAGAGGGGGACTTCGACAACGACGCCGCGATCGGGGTGCTCGCCACGCTGTTCGCGCGCTACGCCATCCTGGACCCGCAGTTCAACCGCCCCGTGGCGGGGCAGATCGGTGGGCTTCTCGACGCGGCGCTCGCGTTCCAACCCACCCCGGCCGGGCCGGACTTCAGCGAGTACGACCGGGAGGTGGCGATCGACGATGCCATCGGGTACCTGCGCGACGCCTACTGGCTCGACGATGAACCGCCGGCGGAGGGCTGGAAGGGGTTTCACGAGATCGGTACCGAGGCCTGGGACGTCCTCGCCGCCCTGGAGCCCCTGGACGACATGGCCGACGCCCTTTCGACCGTGAAGCAGATCACCGAGGTGGCCATGTACCCCGTGGTCCTCGGCTTGTGCGCCCGGGGCTACCCCACCTGCTCCCTTGCGGACGACCTGCCGAACTTCACCCTGGCCCTCGACGCGGTGGGCCTGTTCACCCGGGCCGTGGAGCTGGCCCTCCGGCTCGACGACCTGCTGGAGATGCCAGACGAGATCGGGCCGGCAGCCGACGCAATATTCTTCTAGGGGAGCGGGATCATGCGGGCGCTTCGGTGGTTCGGATGGGCCGTTGTCTGGGCGGCGATCGGGGCCGGCCCGGCCGGGGCCACGGTGTGGCAGATCGAGGACGTGGAGGAGGCCGGGTTCCGGGACCTCTCGCCCAAGGCGCTGGTGGCCGCGGGAAGCGAGGTGTACCTGGCGTACGGGCGGTCGCACCTGGTGACCCGGCGGTTCGAGGGGGGCGGGTGGAGCGACGCCACCGTGGTGGACCCCGACCCGGGCACGGGCTCGTTCGCCGCGGCCGCGGCCGACGGCCAGGGCGCCGTGCACATCGTGTACTACGACCGGGCGAACGGCGACCTCCGGTACGCCACGAACGCCGGGGGCGACTGGGCCGTGGAAGTGGTGGACCGCACCGGCGACGTGGGCCGGTACCCGAGCGTGGCGGTGGGGACCGACGGCCGGGTGCACGCGGCCTACTACGACGCCACCCAGGCCCGGGTCCGATACGCCGTGCGAAGCGGCGGGGTGTGGTCGTTCGAAACCCCCGACCCGGCGGACCGCCGGGGCCGGTGGACCGCCCTGGTGCTCGGGGAAAGCGGTGAGCCCGTGGTCTTCTATTACGACGCCGAAAACGGCGCGCTGGTCGCCGCCTGGCGGGCCGCCGACGGGACGTGGACCGTGGAGACCGTGGACGACGACGGCGACGCCGGCCGGGAGGCCGTGGCCGGGGTGTACGGCGGAACGATCTGCGTGGCGTACACGGCCTGGGCGGATCCGGGCGGCGGAACCATCCGCACCGAGGTGCGCCTGGCCTCGGACACCCCCGGCGGGTGGACCGTCGAAGCGGTGGACACCGCGGCCACGGCCGAACGGGGCGGCCCGGCCTACCCGGCCCTGAGCGTGGCGTCCGACGGCACCGTGGAAATCGCCTACCGGGCCTGGTGGACCGAGACCTGGACGGATGACGAGGGCACGGAGCGCGCCGCCTACCACGTGGAGCTTCGCCACGCGATCGGCGGGCCGGGATCGTGGTCCATCGAGACCCGCGCCGAGGAGACGGAGAAGCCCGACCTGGGGCGCGGCATCTCCCTCGTGCACCGCGCGGGCCCGCACGGGGAGGAGCGGGTGCTCGCGTACGCGGGCCCGGAGGGGGAGCTCACGAGCCGCGGGTACACGTTCGATGCCCTGCCGGCGCCTTCTGCGGCCTGGCGCGGGCCCTGGCCCGTGGACCAGCCGGCCCTGCCGGGCCGGGCTGCGGCGCTCGCCCTGGATGCCGACGGCATCCCCCGCGCCGTGTACGTGGACGAGGTGCGCCGGAAACTCCGGCACGCCGTGCGAACGGCCGGGGGGTGGTCGGCCGAGGACGTGGCCGACGCCCACCCCGGGGCCGAGCAGACCGGCCTTGCGGTGCTCGACGACGGGAGTCTATTCGCGGCGTACCAGGGCAAAGACGAGAAGCTTCGGATCGCCTGGAAAAGCGGCTCGGCCGGGTGGCAGAGCCAGGAGGTCGGCGGGGCTCGGACCGGGCGGTTCGCCGATGCCGTGGCCGCGGCGGACGGCACCGTCCATGTGTTCTTCTCGGACGAGGACGCGAGCGCCCCAGGGCACGGCACCGCGACGGTTCCCGCGAACGCGGGGGGTTCCCCGTCCTGGTCCTCGGAGACGTTCACGTGGTCCCCGGACTACAGCGGATGGTGGCCCTCGGCCGCGGTGGACGCGGACGGGAACCTCCACCTGGTCCACGCGTCCCGCGACCTGGGCCACAGCGCCGACACCATCTCGTTTCGGCTCTTCTACGACACGAACGCGGGCGGCTCGTGGGCCGAGGAGACCGTGGACGAGGGGCCCCGGGTGGAGTACGCCTCGCTTGCGCTCGCGCCCGACGGCACCCCGCACGTGGCGTTCTTCGACGGCGTGTCGGGCGCGTTGAAGGTGGCCTCCCGAACCGGCGGCGCCTGGTCGGTCCAGACCGTGGACGACGAAGGGTACGTGGGGCTTTATGCCGATCTGGCCGCAGACGCCGAGGGGAACCTCCACGCGGTGTACATGGGGTGGGGCGCCGACCTCACCCGCTCGTTCGTGCGGTACGCCAACAACACGAGCGGCGCCTGGCACGCCGAGACCGTGGCCGAGGGGGCGGACGTCGGCGCGTTCGCCCGGCTGGCCGTGGCCGACGACGGCACCGTGCACCTCGTGTTCCAGGACCGGGACATCGGCACCCTGCGCTACGCCCGGTCCACGAGCCACGAGGTGAGCGTGGCGCCCGCCAGCGCCGACCTCGGCCCGGTGGAGGTGGGGGACTCGGCCGAAGCCGAGGTCACCCTGACGAACCTCGGACCCACGGCCCGCCGGGTGGCGTCGATGACCCTCACCGGCTCGGACGCGTTCACCCTGGTCACCGGCCTCACCGACCGCTACTGCGGTTCGACCACCCCCTGGCTCCACCCGGGCCGCCCCGCGTGCACCGTGGCCGTGCGGTTTGCGCCCTCCCAGGCCGGGGCCGCAACCGCGACCCTCACGATCGCCTTCGAGGACCCGGACCTCCCTCCGGCCGCGGTGAGCCTCGCCGCCGAAGCCACCGACACCGGCGGCGACACCGGATCCGAAGGTGGAGGCGCGGGCGGAGACGAAGGGGATACCGGCGGAGACTCCGAGGGTGAAACCGGAGGAGGCGGGGATACCGGTGGAGGCGGTGGCGACGTGGACTCTGGCGGCGACACCGGCTCTGGAGGCGCGGACGCGGGCGGAGGAGGGGGGTGTTTTCTCCAGGCACTGGGGGGGTGAGCCCCAGGGTCCCAACCCCTGCGGCCGCCAAATAGAGCAGCGCGGGCGAGCCCAGTCCCCCGGTCCTCACCACCATCACCCGCGCGGCCTTCAGCCGTTCCTGGCCCTTGCCGCCCACCTGAGGCAGGATGATCTGGCGGGAGTAACGGAGGACCTCGGCCGGGTGCATTCGCCGCTTGTCTCACGACTCCTCGACCCGAGAGAGCCCTCACCTTCGCCCTTTTGCTACTTGTAATCAACAGTTGGCCAGGCCTGCCGGACGGCCGGCGTAATCGTTCCGTGAACCCGAGATGTATGAGGGGGGATCAGGGTGTAGAAAAAAAGGATTTGACCGCTTTGCCTTACTCGAATAGTCTTTGCGGTAAGGAGATCGTTGACGATGTTGCTCAAGATTACATCGAAACGGCAAGTGACCTTCCCGGCTCGGGTGCTAGAAGCGCTGGGCGTGAAACCGGGAGACCGACTCGAGCTGCAGGAGAGCCCCGAGGGGTACATCCTTCGGCCGAGGCGCATTGATCCTTCCCGGCTGGCTCCCTTGCGGGACAAGCTGCGGCGAGGCAAGGGAACCTTTGACCTCGAGGCGTTCCGGAACGAACCCTATGACCCCTCGCTTCGGGATTGACACCTCGATCCTGGTGCGGCTCCTCACGGGGGATCCGGAAGAGGTCTTTCGGGCCTGTGTGGAAGCGCTGACTTCGCTCGTCGAGGGGGAGGGGGCCGAAGTGTTCGCTTCGAACATGGTCGTCGGAGAGGCGTACATCGCGGTGCAGCACCACTACGGGGTAACCAAGGCCGAGGCTCGTGCCGGCCTTGCGAGCGTGCTCCAGAGCGGACTGGTCGCCCCCCTTAACGGGAACGGGGTGATCGCCGCCCTGGAGGGTCCTTCCGGATGTGGGCTGGTCGACCGCCTCATTGCCGACGACTACCGTCGCGCCGGGCTCGTCACCCTGACCCTGGACCGGAAAATGGCCGCGCTTTGTGACGTTCGCCGGCTGTAGGACACGAGCGATCCCGAGGAAGGACCCCCTTTACCCCTCCTCCCGTCCTTCCTGGATCGCGAGCGGCTCCCCCCATAACGCGACCGCGTGCTCCACGGCGTTTTGGGCGAGGGGCACGCGGGGGAGCTCTTCCTCGGTGTAGCAGAACAGGTCCACGCCGAGTCCCACTTCCGCGAAGAACGGGAGGTACTCCAGGGGCCGGTCCAGGAACCGAACCTCCGAGCGGTCCACGATCACGATCACGTCCGCATCCGAGCCCGGCACCGCCGTTCCCCGCGCCAGCGACCCGAAAAGCCCCACGAACCGCACCTCGGGCCGCGTTCTCCCCAGGTGTCCGGCAGCCTCCCTCAACCGGCGGACGGCCTCCTCACGATCGAGCCAGAAGACCGTCACAGAACCGTAGGACTCTTTCCGCACAACCGATCGCATGGTCCGCGTCTTCTCGGGTGAACATGTCCTTGGGCGCTCCCTCGGCCCAGCCGTTGGGGTAGCGGGCCGGAATGTAGTACCGGTCGAGGTCCCTCGCGTCGGTCCAGAGCTCCGGTTCCACCGGCGTCCTCTGGGAGAGCCCTTCCAGGAGCCCCAGGACCGAGTGCCCCCAGGCGTCGCCGCCGAGGGCCTGATACACCGCCTTCAACGCCTTCTCCGCGGCCTGTTGGGCCGCGAAGCAGGCCCACTCGTGGAATCCGCCGGACCGGCTGTGCCGGGCCTGATCCAGATCCCTCCATGCCTGGGCCATCCAATCTCGTGTGCGCGCCGCCATGCCCTGCCTCCTCGCCCCGACGACTCGCCCCACCTTAGCATCCGGTGCCCCCCTCCACAACGCCGCTCCCCATGGCACAGGGGTGAGGGTGCCCGGGGGCGCAGGGACAGGGAAATGGGGCGGTGCAGCGGCTCCGCGAGCGGTTCGCGGGCGTGGAGACCATCGGGCTGTGGGTCGGCGACGACCGGCGGGTGCGGGAGATCCCGGCAGGGGAGGGGCGGTGACCGGCCCTCAGTGGAAGTCCCGGCTGGGTGCGGTCTCGGGATGGGCGGGCAGGGGCGGGCGCCACAGCCGATCGGCCACCAGGTGCACCACGCCTTCCCGCGACTCCACCCGGCCGCTCACCCCCAGGACCGGCGCTGCCGCCACGAGCGCGGCGTGGCGCTCGATCACCCGCTTCCACACCACCACGTTCACGAACCCGGTCTCGTCCTCCAGGGTGAGGAACACGGTGCCGCCCGCGGTCCCGGGCCGCTGCCGGCAGATCACGACGCCGGCGTAGGACGCCCGGGTCCCGTGGGGGAGCCGGGCCAGGGTGCGGGCGTCGGGCAGGCCCCGTTCCCGGAGCCACGGCCGCAGGGGCTCCAGGGGATGGGCCCGGGGGCTCAGGCCCGAGGCCCGGTAGTCCCAGGCCACCGCCTCCGAGGAGCTGAGGGCCGCGAGGGGCGGGGCGGGCTCCGGGCCGAGGGGGAGCGCGGGGCGGCGGCTCGATCCGGCGCCTTTCGCGGCCCACAGGGCCCGACGCCGGCCCCGGCACAGGCCTTCGAGGGCCCCGGCCTCGGCGAGCCGGCGCAGCGCGTTCCGGCCGAGGCCGGTGCGCCGCGCCAGGTCCTCCACCGAGGCGAAGGGCTGTTCGCGCCGGGCCCGCTCGATGCGGGGCCAGTCCCGGGTGGGGGACAGCCCCTTCACGTACCGCAGACCCAGCCGCACGGCGTAGCAGGTCCTAGTGGAGAGGTGCCGGGCTGGCCCGGCGCGGACTCCAGAGCCCATGTCTCCTGTCTTCTGTCCTCTGGCTTCTGACTTCTGAAGTGTGCAGTCCCAGTCGCTGAACCGCACGTCCACGGGAAGGATCTCCAGGCCGTGGCGTTTGGCGTCGTCCACGATGGTGGCCGGCGAGTAGAACCCCAGGGGCTGGGCGTTCAGCAGGGCGCAGGTGAACACGTCGGGGTGGTGGCACCGGAGCCAGGCCGTGGCGTAGGCGATCAGGGCGAAGCTCGCCGCGTGGCTCTCGGGGAACCCGTACTCCCCGAACCCCCGGATCTGCTCGAACACCTGTTCGGCGAACCGCCGCTCGATCCCCTTGGCGGTCATGCGCGCGATCAGCCGCTCGCGGTGGCGCTCGATCCGGCCGTGCCGGCGCCAGGCGGCCATGTCGCGCCGGAGCTGGTCGGCCTCGCCCGGGGTGTAGTCGGCCGCCACCACGGCGAGCCGCATCACCTGCTCCTGGAACAGGGGCACCCCCAGGGTCTTGGCCAGCACGGGCTCCAGGCACGGGTGGGGGTAGGTCACGGGCTCCTCGCCCCGCCGCCGCCGGAGGTAGGGGTGGACCATGCCGCCGGTGATCGGCCCGGGCCGCACGATGCTCACCTGGATCACCAGGTCGTAGTACGACCGGGGCCGGAGCCGCGGCAGCATGGACATCTGGGCCCGGCTCTCGATCTGGAACACCCCCACGGTGTCGGCCCGGCCGATCATGTCGAAGGTGGCCGGGTCGTCCGGGGGGATGCGGTCCAGGGAGAGCTCCACCCCGCGGTGCTCCCGCAGCAGCCGGAAGCACCGGTCCAGAAGGGTCAGGGCCCCCAGGCCCAGGAGATCCACCTTGAACAGACCCAGGTCCTCCAGGTCCTCCTTGTCCCACTGGATCACGGTGCGGCCCGGCCGGGCCGCGTTCTCCACGGGCACCAGGTCGCGGACCGGCTCGTGGCCCAGGAGGAACCCGCCGGGGTGGATGGAGAGGTGGCGGGGAAACCCCTGGATCTCCCCCACCAGCCGCCGGAGGAGGGCGTGCAGGGGATTCCCGGGGTCGAGCCCGGGGCCCTGCCACGGGTCCCCGTCCCCGCCGCGGGACGGCACGAGCCGGGCGAGCCGGTCCACCGCCGTGGCGGGCAGGCCCAGGGCCCGGCCCACGTCCCGCACGGCCGACCGGGCCCGGTACCGGATCACGTTGGCCACCATGGCGGCCCGATCCCGGCCGTAGCGCTTGTACACGTGGCGGATCACCTCCTCCCGGCGCTCGTGCATGATGTCCAGGTCGATGTCCGGGGGCTCGGCCCGCTCCCGGGAGAGGAACCGCTCGAACAGGAGCTCCACCCGGGTGGGGTCCACGGCCGTGATGCCCAGGCAGTAGCACACCGCCGAGTTGGCGGCCGAGCCCCGGCCCTGGCACAGGATTCCCCGCTCCCGGCAGAACCGCACGATCTCCCACATGGTGAGGAAGTAGCCCGGGTAGTCGAGCTCCTCAATCAGGGCGAGCTCCCGCTCGATCTGGTCGCGCACCCGGGCCGGCACCCGACCGCCGAACCGCTGCCGGGCCCCCTCCCAGGTGAGCCGCCCCAGGAGGTCGGCCGAGGTGGTGCCGTCGGGAAGCCGCTCGGCAGGGTAGCGGTAGCGGATCTCCGCAAGGGAGAAGGCGCACCGCTCGGCCACCTCCAGGGTGCGGGCCACCGCGGCCGGGTCGTCGGCGAACCGCTCGCGGAAGGACGGCGGGGCCTTGAGGTCGTGCCCGGCGTTGGGCTTGAGGCGGGTGCCGGCGGCCTGCACGGCGAGGCCGTGGCGGATGGCGGTGAGCACGTCCTGGAGCGGCCGGCGGTCCGGGGTGGGGTAGAGCACCTCCACCGCGGCGACCACCGGCAGGCCCAGCCGGCGGGCCCGCTCCCGGAGCCGGGCCTCCTGGGCCGGCTCGTCGGCCCGGCGGTGGCGGGCCACCAGGGCGTAGAGCCGGTCGCCGAAGGCCTCTTGCAGCAGGTCGGGCATGGGGCCGGGGTCCGCCTCCCGCACCAGCAGGCTCCGGTCACCGCCCCACAGGGCCACCAGGCCCGGGGCGTGCTCGCACACCTCGGCCCAGGTGACCCGGCTCGTCCCCTTCGGGCTCCGGAGCCGGCCCCGGGTGAGGAGCCGGCAGAGGTGAGCGTACCCGGCCCGGTCGGCGGCCAGGAGCACCAGGGTGGAGTCCGGCTCGCCGGGCCCCGGCCCGGCCACCGTGACCTCGGCCCCCACCAGGAGCTTCACCCCCAACTCCCGGGCCCGCACGTGGGCCCGGACGACCCCGTACACCCCGTCCCGGTCGGTGACCGCCACCGCCGGGAGCCCCAGGCCGTGGGCCCGCTCCACCAGCTCCTCGGGGTGGGCCGCCCCCTCCAGGAACGAGTAGTTGCTCTTGCACCACAGGGGAACGTACATGGGGGGCCTACCCTCCCGGCGGCCAGCCGACCTCACTCCACCGTGCCCTGCCGGAACCACCGGCCCCGGGCCCGGTCGTGGAACGCCCACAGGATCTCGCCGCCGGCCAGACGGACGAAGCGGTACTCCCGGTGCGTCCCCCGGCCCCACCAGCCCCCGCTCACCCCGTAGCCGCCCCGCGTCTGGCCGGCCGGCTCCGCCAGGGGCGCGGGCCGGTCCAGGATCCGGCGGACCAGGGGGCGGAGCGCCACCTGCCGGGGCCGGGCCGGGGGGAGGTCCTCCAGGGGCTCCCAGGCGAACCGGGCCTCGGGAAGGTGCCGGTCTGCCAGCCGGGCCCGCACCACGGCCCCCTCTCCCAGTTCGGCCCGGACCCGGGCCAGGGCCTGCAGGGCCGCCTTCGGGTCCCGCCGGGGGGCGGCCTGGAACAGGCCGGCCTGGGTCGGCCGGGCCGGCACGGCCCGGCCGGAGAGGACCACCTCCTCCACCCCGGCGGGGACGCCTGCCCCGGCCAGGCGAAGGTGCACCAGGTTCATGAGCTGGCGAGCGTCCCGGGTGGGCGCGGCGGGCCGGAGCCGCTCGGTTCGCACCGCGCCCCCCTCCAGCCGCAGGTGGATTCCCAGCTCCGCCAGCAGCATCCCCCGGCCCCCCATCCGGCCCAGCAGGTCGTCCAGGAGGCCCTTGATCCGGAACACCAGCCGGTGCAGGTCGGCCTCGGGCGGCTCGATCACCGCGCCCACCCGCAGGGGCTCGGGCGGGGCGATGGGCTGGAGGGGAAGCTCCCCCCGGCCCGAGACGAACCGGTGGAGCGCCGAGGCCGCCGGGCCGAACCGCTCCGCGAGCGAGGCCGCCGGAAGGGCCAGGAGGTCCCCGGCGGTGCGCACCCCCAGGGCCCCCAGCTCCGCCGCCAGGCCCGAGTCTGCGCCGAGCCGCGCAAGGGGCGCCCCCCGCACCGCGGCCGCCTCCTCGCCGGGGCTCCGGAGTACCCGGATCCGGGCCCTTCCGGAGCGCACGGCCGCCAGGGCGCCGCACCGGGTGAACCCCACGGCCACCCGGCCGGCCAGGCCCAGCCCGGCCAGCTCCCGCCGGATCCCGGCCGCCCACCGGGCCGGCTCGGGATGGAGCCGGCCCAGGCCGGAGGCGTCGAGCCAGAACACGCCGGGGTCCCGGTCCCAGGGCTCCACGCCGGGGGTGAACCGCAGGAGCCGCCGCAGGATCCGGTCCCTCCAGCGGGCCACCTCGGCCGGGGGCACCGCGGCCGCCCGCAGCCCCGGCGCCGCGGCCAGGGCGGTCACGTAGCGCATGCCCGGCGCCACCCCCTGGTGCCGGGCCCGGGCGTTGGCCCACAGGACCCGGCCGTGGGGGTGGTCCCGGTCCACCACGGCCACGGGCCCCGTGGCCCAGCCCGGCCGCCGGAGCACGAGGACCTGGAGCGGCAGGGCCGGCACCTCAACGCAGGCCGTCCGGTCCACGGCACACCTCCCCGTGGCCCCAGCCCGGGAGCCGTCGCTTGTCCCGTAGCACCCGCACCCGGCACCGGAACCGGCCGGGCCCCAGCGGCTCCCGCACCGCCTCGGCCCGCACCGCCACCAGCGAGCCCAGCGAGGGCGCGCCGGCGGGCTTGCGGGTCAGGAACAGCACGAGCATCCGGTGCTCTCCGGCGAGCCCGGCCAGCCGCCCCTGGGCCGCCGCCGGCACCCGGGGCTCCTCCCCCAGGTCCACCACCACGAGCCCGAACCCCCCGGACCGGGCCAGCAGCTCCGCCGCCCGCAGGGCCTGGCGGGCGTCCCGGGCCCGCACCACGGCCAGGGCCTCCAGGTCCACGCCCCCCTCGGCCGCGTCGGGCGGGTAGAAGGAGCTCCCGGCCGGGGTGATCCAGGCCGCGGGCTCGCCCCGGCGCTGGGCGTCGAGCACCAGGGAGAAGGCCAGGGTGAGGGCGGCCGAGGCCCCCCGGGCCGAGAGCTCGGCCAGCCGGCCGGCCAGGGTCGGGAGCTCCCACCGGGCCGGGGGAAGCTTCTCCTCCAGCCGGGCCGCGGGCACCACGGGGATGCGGGCCAGGGCGCCGGCGGGCCTCGGGCTCACTCCAGCCTCCTGCGCACCTCGACCACCTTGCCCAGGATCTCCACCTCGCCCGGGGCGGGCACGATGGGGGCGAAGGCCGGGTTCTCGGGCAGGAGCTCGACCCGGCCGGACCGGGTGCGCAGGCGCTTCACCGTGGCCTCGTCCCCCACCCGGGCCACCACGATGTCGCCGTCCCGGGCCTCGGGCTGGCGCCGCACGACCACCAGGTCCCCCGGCAGGATGCCCGCGCCGGTCATGCTCTCGCCCCGGACCCGCAGGGCGAACAGGTCCTCGCCCCGGCCGCGGGTCTCCACGGGCAGGTAGCCCTCGGCCTCCTCCACCGCCGTGTCCAGGGGCCCGGCCGGCACCCGGCCCAGCAGGGGCACGAGCACGGTGGAGCCCGGGTGCCCGGGCAGGCGGTACCCCCGGGCCCGGCCCCGCTCCACCACCAGCCTGCCCTCGGCCACCAGCCGCTCCAGGTGGGCCCGGGCCGTCTGGACCGCCCGGAACCCCAGGGCCTCCTGCACCTCCCGTACCGTGGGGGGCCGGCCGGCGAGGATCCGGTCCCGCACGAACTCGAACACCTTCTGCCGGGTCTCCCCCGGCCGCGTGCGCGGCATGGTCGACCTCCTGGAGAGGGATGGGTCCTCTGTATAGCAGACAAATGTATGCTTGGCAACCGCCCCCCATTCCGCCGTGACGGCGGGCCGCCGAGCAGAGGTGTCGAGTGCCCCCGGGGAGATCCGGGGCTCCGGGATGGGCCGAGATCCGGTCCTTTGCGGGCCGAACCCGCCGGTTGGTACCATGGCCCGCCCCGCCCCCCACCGAATCCACCGGAGACGGCATGCCCAAGGCCAAGTTCCGAGACCCAGCCGACCGGGAGGCGTTTCTGCGCTCGGTGGTGAACTACCTGGACATCCTGGAGTCGTTCGACGAGGGGGTGATCCTGACCGACCGGGACGGCCGGATCGCCTTCTACAACGCCACCCAGGCCCGCATCGACCAGACCGACCGCGACGAGGTGATCGGGCTCAAGACCACCGAGCTGTATCAGCTCACCGACGAGACCAGCCTGATCATGCGCTGCCTGCTCAGCCGGCGGCCGGTCGTGAACCAGCACCTCGTGTACCGCACCCGGTACGGCCGCATCGCCAACACGATCTGCAGCGTGTTCCCGCTGTTCGACGCCCGGGGGGAGCTGGTGGGATCCGCGTGCTTCGTGCGCGACTACCACCTCGTGGAGCAGACCGTGACGTCGATCTGCAGCCACACCCTCGAGCACCCGGGGAGCGAGGCCCGGCCCGGCCGCCGGTTCACCTTCGACGACCTCATCGGAGAGCACCCTTCCTTCCGTCGGATCGTCCAGACCGCCAAGACCGCAGCCCTCACGCCCTCGGCCGTGATGCTCCACGGCGAGACCGGCACCGGCAAGGAGCTCTTCGCCCAGGCGATCCATGGATTCGGACCCTGGAAGGGCGCGCCCTACGTCGCGATCAACTGCGCGGCGATCCCCGAGAACCTCTTGGAGGGGCTCCTCTTCGGCACGGTTCGGGGCGCGTTCACCGGCGCGGTGGACCGGCCCGGCCTGTTCGAGAAGGCGAACGGCGGGGTCCTGTTCCTCGACGAGGTGAACTCGATGCCCCTCGGGCTCCAGGCCAAGCTCTTGCGGGTCCTCCAGGAGAAGAGGGTCCGCAGGGTGGGGTCGCTCGAGGAGCGGCCGATCGCCGTGAAGCTTCTCAGTTCGGTGAACGAGGACCCCCACGCCGCCGTGGAGGCCGGCCGGATGCGCGTCGACCTCTTCTACCGCCTGGGGGTGGTGTTCCTCCGGATCCCGCCCCTCCGGGAGCGCCGCAGCGACATCCCGGTGCTGGCCCGGTTCTTCGTGGCCCGGTCCAACCGGGAGCTGGGCCGGCACGTGGAGGCGGTGGCGGACGAGGTGATGGACCTCTTCCTCGAGTACCCCTGGCCCGGCAACGTCCGCGAGCTCGAGCACGTGATCGAGGGGGCCATGAACGTGGTGGGCGAGCGGGACCGGCTGGAGATGGGGGACCTGCCGCCGTACCTGCTGAGGGCCCGGCCGCCGGCGCGCGCCGCGCCTCCCGAGCCGGAAGCGGAAAGGGGAGGGACCTTCGACCTGAAGGAGGCGCAGCGGGCCGCCGAGCGCGGGGCCATCCGTCGGGCCCTCGAGGCCGAGGAGGGGAACCTCACCCGTGCGGCCGAGCGGCTCGGCATCTCCCGCCAGCTGCTGAGCTACAAGCTGAAGCGCCACGGCATCCGCCGGGAGGAGTTCCGTACCCGGAACCGGCGGCCCGGCTGACCCGGCTCGTCACACGGCGACCCTCACCCACACGCCGGCCCCGGCACCAGGGGATCACACGGATCGGACGGGGCCCGCCGCGAGGGGCAGGAGCCCCTGGCGCAGAGCCGGCAGGGAACGATGGCGATTCCGGCGGGGAAAAAGGGCCCCGGGCCGGCGGAGGCCGGCCCGGGCGGAGGGAATGCGGGTCATACCAAGTTGCCATCCATCGGATCCGAAGCCGGGGGCGGGGCAAGGGACCTGGCTGCGGCCGGGCGCGAAGCCAGGCATTGAGATTCGCCGCGTAGGCACAGGGCGGGCGAGCCGGCTCCATGGCAACCCACTGGAACCCGCACCATCTCGCAGTCCAGACGCCGGAGGCGCTGCGCGGCGAGCCAAGGGGCCGCACCCGGCTCTCCGCCAGGCCCCTTGCCCCTCTGGCCAGGGGGCCACCAGTTCTAAAGGCGACTTGGTATCAGAGGTCTGCGAAGCGTTTCGCCCGAAAGGCCTTGAGGTAGTTCATGCAGTAGCCGTCGCGGCCGGCCAGGGTCTCGGCCGCCACGATCTGGGCCATCATCCGCCGGTCCAGGGGGTTCACGATCGCCCCGTCCAGCCCCTTGGCGATGGCCATGACCATGAAGGTCTGGTTGAGGAGCTTCCGTTCCGGAAGCCCGTAGCTGATGTTGGAAAGCCCGCACATCGTGTGGATGCCCGGGAACCGGCCCCGGATCGCCTCCACCGCGTTCAGGAACTCCACCCCGAAGTCGCTGCGGGTCGAAAGGGGCTGGACCAGGGGATCCACGAAGATGTTCCCCACGCCCACCCCGGCTTGGACGAGCCCGTTCACGAGCCGGTCGGCGATCGCCAGCCGCTGGTCCGTGGTCTCGGGCATGCCCTCGTCGCTCATGCACAGGGCCACCACCTTCAGCTCGGTGCCGGCAATGAGGGGCAGCAGGGCCTCGTAGCGGTCCTTCTCCAGGCTGATCGAGTTGATCATGGCGGGCTCGGGGCCCCGGTGGACGGCGAGGGCCGCCTCGATGGCCCTGGGGTCGGGGCTGTCGAGGCAGCAGGGGGTGTCCACCTCGGACTGCACGGTCTCCACGAGCCAGCGCAGGTAGTCGGCCTCCTGGCCCACGAAGATGCCGGCGTTCACGTCGATGTAGTCGGCCCCGGCGTCGTGCTGGTCCCGGGCCACCTGGGCGATGGCCCGGGCGTCGCGGGCCTCGATGGCCGGTGCGATCGCCTTGCGGCTGGCGTTGATGAGCTCTCCGACGATGATCATGGGACTCCTCCGTCCGGGCTAGTGTCATGCTCTGCAAGTTCGTGCATTTCCCGAGGCGGTGGGGCCGGGGGCCCCTCTTTCGCTGAACGGCCTCGCAGGGGCCGCCTCGGCTCGGTCCGCTGCGGCGCGTGAGAGCACGCGCCGCGGCCGCTCCCCTGCACCGGGCGGCCCGGGCTGCTCGGCCGTCGCGCTTCGTCGGAGCCCCCGGCCCCACCGCTGCAATCCGTAAACCTTTTTGCGGAACGGGACACTAGGCCGCGATCAGGCGGCGGGCCAGTTCCACGGCGCCGGGGGCGTCCTCGCTGTAGCCGTCGGCCCCGATCTTCCGGGCGAAGGCCTCCGTGACCGGAGCGCCTCCGACCATGGTCCGAATGGCCAGCCCGTTGTCCCGGATGGCCTTCACCGTGGCCTCCATGGCCGGCATGGTGGTGGTGAGCAGCGCCGACATGCACACGATCTGGGCCTGGTGCTCTGCGGCCGCGGCGAGGAACCTGTCGGTGTCCACGTCGACCCCAAGGTCGATCACCTGGAACCCGGCGCCCTCGAGCATCATGGCCACGAGGTTCTTGCCGATGTCGTGGAGGTCGCCCTTCACGGTGCCGATCACCAGGGTCCCCTTGGGCTGGGCGTCGTCCGCGCCCAGCCGGGGCCGGAGCACCTCGAGCCCTGCCTTCATGGCCTGGGCGGCCATGAGCATCTCGGGCACGAACAGCTCGCCTTCGCTGAACTTCTGGCCCACCTCGTCCATGGCTGCGATGAGCCCTTGGTTGAGCACCGAGTGCACGTCGGAGCCGGCGTCCAGCTCGGCCCGCACCAGCTCGGCCACGCGATCCTCGTCAAACTCCAGCACGGCATCGTAGATGTCTTGGACGGCCATTGGTCTCTCCTTCGGTCAAGGGTTGGGTGGGGAGGTACGGATCTCCTCCCACATGTCTCGGACGGTGGCTGCGAGGAGCAGCACCATTACGGCGAGAAACGGCAGGGAGCCCACGATCGAGGCGGTCTGGAGCGCGTTGAGCCCCCCGGCGTACACGAGAACGGCGGCCACGGCCCCCAGGGTCGCCCCCCAGAACACGATGAGCCGGCGGCTTGCCCGCTCGGCGCCGCCCGTGGAGAAGGTGCTCACCACGTAGGTGGCCGAGTCGGCCGAGGTGATGAAGAACGAGGCGATCAGGAGGTTCGCCAGGGCGGTTAGGAGCCCGTAATGGGGCAGCTGGCGGAGGGTCCCGAACAGGGCGCTCTCCACGGCGGTCTGCACCATCCTCGCGATGGCCCCGCCCTGGGCCAGGTCGATGTGCACGGCGGTGCCGCCCAGGGCCGACGCAAAGGCGAACGAGAACAGGGACGGCAGCACCATGACCCCGATCACGAACTCGCGCACGGTTCGGCCCCGGGAGATGCGGGCGATGAACGCGCCGACGAACGGCGCCCAGGCGACCCACCAGGCCCAGTAGAACACGGTCCACGCGCGGGTCCACTCGGGGTTCCCGAACAGGGTCGTGCTCGTGGACAGCGGCACGATGTCCCGCAGGTAGTCTGCCAGGGCCCGGCCGAAGGTCGCGGCGAGGGCCCGGGTGGGCCCGTAGGCCAGGAAGAACCCCAGGAGCGTGAGCATCAGGAGCACGTTCAGGTTCGACAGCAGCTTGATGCCCCGGTTCACCCCGCTCACGGCCGATGCGATGAACAAGAGCGTGATCACGCCGATCACGGCGAGCGTGGTGCCCGCCCCGCCGGGCAGGCCAGCGCTCAGGTGGAGCCCGCTCGTGATCTGGAGGGCGCCGAGCCCCAGCGAGGTCACGACCCCCATCACCGTGGCCCAGATCGCGAGCACGTCCACCACCACCCCGGGCCATCCCTCGGCCCGGCGCCGGCCGATCAGCGGAGCCAGGCATCGGGAGACGAGGGCGGGCTCGCCCTTGCGGAAGTGGAAGTAGGCGATGGCCAGCCCCACCACCACGTAGGTGCCCCAGGCGTGCACGCCCCAGTGGAAGAAGAAGATCTTGAAGGCGAGCCGGGCCGCCTCGGGGGTGCCGGACGGCCCCGTGGGGGGCGAGGTGAAGTGGGTCATGGGCTCGGCGACCGACCAGAACACCAGCCCGATGCCCATGCCGGCGGAGAAGAGCATGGCGAACCAGCTCGTCCGGCTGAACTCGGGAGGCTCGTCGTCCCGGCCCAGGCGGATTCGGCCGAGGGGCGAGAGGGCCAGGACCAGCCCGGCCCCCACGAACAGGCTCACGAGCCCCAGGTAGAGCCCCCCGAGGTGTGTCGTGACGGCCTGGAGGACCCCGTTGGCCGCCCCACCGGTGGCCTCGGGCGCCAGGGCACCGGCCAGGAGGAACGGCAGCACCAGCAGGGCCGCGCCCCAGAACACCCTGCGGTCGATCCGGGAGTCGAGCCAACGCATCCGGGTCTCCTCACGTCCCGCGCTTGCGGGTCTCCACGTAGGCGGCCAGGTCCCGCTCCACGGCCGGGTCGATGTCGGGCTTCCGGTACCGGGCCAGGCGCTCCTCCACCGCCCGGGCGGCGCGGCGGGCCGCGTCCAGGCCGCCGGCCTGCTTCCAGCCCTCGTGGCTGGCCCGGTTCGCCAGCTTGGGCAGGAAGAACTCGGTGCGGCACAGTTTGAACGTCTTGGGCTGGGTCAGGTACTGGCCGCCGATCCCGACCTGCTGGATGGTGGGCAGGTCGATCGCTTCATCGGTCACGGCCACGGGCGAGGTGATCTTGCGGACCATGCCGCACAGCTCCTCGTCCAGCAGGAACTTCTCGAAGCTCATCGCAATGTACGACCCCAGGATGCCGGCGGAGTGGAGCACGAAGTTCACGCCGTTTCGCACCGTGGTCAGAAGGGAGAGGGCCGACTCCATGCCCGCCTGGGCGTCGGGCACGTGGCTGTCGGTCAGGGCGCCGCCGCTTCGGCAGGGCAGCCCGTAGAACCGGGCCATCTGTGCCGCGGCCGACACGAACATCGGGTACTCCGGGGCGCCGATCGAGAGGCCGCCGCTGCGCATGTCCATGGCCGACGAGGTGGAGCCGTACACGACCGGGGTGCCGGGGTTCACCAGCTGGGCCAGGGTGATGCCGGCCAGGATCTCGGCGTTCTGGAGCGCGAGCACCCCGGCCTGGGTCACCGGCCCCGACGACCCGGCCATGATCAGGGCGGCCACGACGCAGGGCTGCCCGTACCGGGCCAGCTCGATGAGGCTCGCGGCCATCTCCTCGGAGAACTGCAGGGGGGAGAGGGAGTTGATCAGCGAGATCGTCACCGGTTTGTTCCGGATCGCCTCGGTGCCGCCCCAGATCCGGCCGGCCATCTCCAGGGTGTCCCGCGCGCCCTGCCGGGACACCGGGGCCCCCATGAACGCCTTGTCGCACAGGACGATGCTCGAAAAGAGCATGTCCAGGTGGGCGGTGTCGCTCGGCACGTCCGACGGCTCCACCATCATGAACCCGTTCATGTCCAGGTACGGGGAGGTCTGGATGAGCTTGCAGAACCGGTTGTAGTCCTCAAGAGTCGCCTCCCGCTGGACCCCTTCGGCCGTCGCCACGAACGGAGCGCCGTAGCCGGGGGCCAGGACGAAGTCGTCCCCGCCCACGGCCACGTCGTGCTCGGGGTTGCGGGCGTGGATCACGAACCGGCCGGGCGCGGTCTCCAGGGCGGCGCGGACATCGGCCTCGGTGAGCCGGACAACCTTGCCGTCCACGCTCTTGCCGTGCTTCTCGAAGATCTCCAGGGCCTCGGGCTCGTTGAACGCCACCCCCGTGCTGGCCAGAAGCTCCATGGAGGCGTCGTGGAGCCGTAGAAGCTCCTCGGGTGTGAACTCGTGCATGCGGTCGTGCATGGATCGGATCTCCTCTTCGTGACGTCGCGGCCGCCTCAGGCAGCCCTTTGGGTGACGGTGTCGGTCGTCATCTCCCGGCGGTAGCGCGAAAGCCCCCGGAACGTGCCGTAGATCACGGCCAGCAGCAGGAACATCAGGGGGAACGCCGTGGCGATCGAGGCGGTCTGGATCGCCTTGAGGCTTCCGGTGCCGGCCAGCACCGCGGCCACCCCGCCCAGGGCGATGCCCCAGAAGGCCCTCAGGTTCCGGCTCGGGGTCTCGTGGCCCGACACGAACATGGCCAGGGCCATGGCGGCCGAGTTGGCGCTGGTCAGCACGAACACGCCCACGAGCACCACGAGGCCTACGGTGAGCACCTGGGTGAGGGGCAGGTGCCGGGCGATGGCGAAGATCGCGCTCTCCACGCCGTGGTCCGCGATGGTCTGGGTCACGTCCCAGTGGATGCCGGCCCCGCCGATCACGGCGTACCACAGGAAGTCGGCCAGGGTGGGCAGGATCAGGGTGGCGGCCACGGTCTGCCGGATGGTGCGGCCCTTGGAGATCCGGGCGATGAACATGGCCACGAACGGGGCCCAGCTCATCCACCAGGCCCAGTAGAACACGGTCCAGGCGCCGATCCACTTCTCGGCCGCCCCGGGCTCGGTGTAGAGGCTCAGACCCAGGAAGTTCTGAAGGTACTGGCCCAGGCTGTTGGTGAACAGGTCCATGAAGTACCGGGTGGGCCCCACCAGGAACACGAACAGCCACACCGCGATCGTGGCGTACATGCGCCAATCGGCCAGCAGCTTCACGCCCTTTTCGAGGCCCGTGTACACGGCCAGGGTGAACACGGCCGTCAGAACGCCGATGATCGCGTAGGTGCCCACGGTGCCCACGTCGAACCCGTATGCGAACTGGATGCCGCTCTTCATCTGCAGGGCCACCAGCCCGGTGGTGGTGGCCAGGCCCCCCAGGGTGGCGAACACGGCGAAGATGTCCAGTACCTTGCCCCAGACCCCGAAGATCCGGTCGCCCAGCACGTAGTAGAAGGCGCTCGAGAACCGGAACGGCAGGTCCTTGGTGTAGCAGGCGTGGGCCAGGGGGACCGTGAGCATGAGGTAGATGGCCCAGGCCGACAGCCCCCAGTGGAAGAACGACTGGGTCATGGCGTTGGCCGCGGCCTCGGGGGTCTTGGCCGCCCCCCCGAAGTACGGCGGCGGGGTCATGTAGTGGTAGGCCGGCTCGGCCGGCCCCCAGAAGATGATGCCGGCCGCGATGGCCGCCCCGAACAGCATGGCGAACCAGGAGAAGTTGGAGAACTCGGGCCGGTCGTCGGGTCTTCCGAGGCGCATCTTCCCCAGATCGGTGACCAGGAGCAGGAACGACGCGACCACGAGCAGGAAGGCGGTCAGGAGGTAGAGCCAACCCCACTGGGTGGTGGTCCAGGAGAACACGGCGTTGATGGTGTCGGAGAACGATGTGGGCGCCACCACGGCCCACAGGACGAAGGCGGCGGTGACCGCGGCCGACACCCCAAAGGTGATCGGGTCGAAGGGGCGGGCGGACGAACCACGGGGCTCCGGCATGGCGAACCTCCTCGAGATCGGGGAAACGGTCGGCCCTGCCGGGGAGCAAGCCCCGTGCCTCCCAAGGGCGTTGGGGTGGGGAGTCGCGCGAACCGGCCGGGAACAGCGCAAAAAAACAGGTTTTGGGACCCCCCAGGCCGGCCGGGCGGAGGGCGTGGAGTGCCGAAAAGATTTTTTCGTCTTCCCGGGGAACGGAAAAAGAGTTTGCGGCAAAAGTTTTTGCGGCGAGGCCCAAAGCCCCAGCCCGCCGGCCGCCCGGCCGCCCAGGGGCCGAAGGCCCCAGACCGGCGACCGTTGACCGTAGACCGACGACCGAAGTTCCATGGAAGCCCCCTTCGGCCCCGGGGGCCCTTACAACGGGGAAGGGTAACCTTAGTTGGTCCGGGGCCATTGCCGGCGGCGGGCATGGGGCCTGCTTCCGGCCGCGCGCGGCTCTCCAGCAGACCCCATGCCCCCCGAGGGCCCTCGGTTTGAACGCAACCCGATGTGACGAGGTATGGGATGACGACCTTCCGAATCGAACCGGGCGGCCGGACCGTGACGGCGCGGCCCGGAGAGACCCTGTGGCAGGCACTGCAGAGGGCGGGGCTCGCCCCGGACGCCCCGTGCGGGGGCAACGGCGTGTGCGGCGGGTGCCGGGTGAGGGTGCGCGGCTCCCGGCCCGCTCCGCCGACCCCCCACCGGAACCTGACCCCTGCGGATGGGGCGTCGGGGATCCGGCTCGCGTGCCGGCTGGTGCCGCAGGAAGGGTGGGTGGTGGAGCTCGTCGGGCCCGACGCCGCCGTGAAGATCGTCGAGGCCGGGGGCTGGGAGGGGCCTCCCGGGGAGCCGTGGGCCCGGGTGGAGGGGGCTTCCGGCGCCTGGGCCGTCCGGTTCGGCAGGGCCCGGCCGGTTCCCCTGCGGGTGTGGCACGAGGGATGGCGACCCCGGGGGGTCGCCATCGACCTCGGCACGACCACGCTCGTCGTGTCCCTGGTGGACCTCGGGTCCGGTCGGCGGCTCGCGTCTCGCAGCGGGCTGAACCCCCAGACGCGGTTCGGCCACGACGTGGTGAGCCGGATCTTGGCCGGTTCCCGGCCGGAGGGGCTCCGCACCCTTCGGGACCAGGTCCGGGCCGCGGTGCGCGGCCTCGTGGCCGGGTGCTGCCGGGACGCCGGCGTGGCCCCCGATGAGGTGCTGGAAGCGGTGGTGGGCGGCAACACCACCATGCTCCACCTGGCCCTCGGAAAGGATCCCGCCCCGCTCGGCCGGTTCCCGTTTCGGCACGGGCTGCGAACCGGTTGCACCCGCTCCCTTCGGCCCTGGCGGCTCGGGGTCAACCCGGCGGCCCGGCTCTACGTGCCGCCCGTGGCCCACGCCTTCGTGGGGAGCGACGTCACCGTGGGGCTCTGGGCCACGGGGTTCTTCCGGGCCGAACGGCCCGAGCTGTTCTTGGACGTGGGAACCAACGGCGAGGTGGCGCTGACGGCCGGCGGCCGGCGCCTGGTCACCTCGGCCGCGGCCGGGCCGGCGTTCGAGGGAATGGGGATCCGGTTCGGCATGCGGGCCGCGGCCGGTGCGATCGAGGGGGTGGGGTGGAACGGCCGCGACCTGGTGGTGCGCACCGTGGGCGGCGGGCCCGCCCGGGGGATCTGCGGAAGCGGGCTCGCCGACGCGGTGGCCGTCCTTCTGGACCTCGGCGTGATCGACCCGACGGGCAGGGTGCTCCGAAGGGAGGAGTTCGGGGGGGCGGCGGCGCTGCGGGAGCGGCTCCGGCTCCTGGAGGGCAAGCCGGCGGTACACCTGGCGAAGGGGGTGTACCTGACCCAGGCGGACGTGCGACAGGTTCAGCTGGCCAAGGCCGCGATTCGGGCGGCCGTGGACTGCCTGCTGGACGTTGCAGGGGTGGGGCCAGAGGCCCTGGGGCGGGTGGTCCTGGCCGGCGGGTTCGGCCGCCACCTGCGGCCCGAGGGCCTGGAGCGGATCGGCCTTCTTCCGCCGGGCCTCGTCTCGCGGGTGGTCTCCGCCGGGAACACCAGCCAGGCCGGGTGCGAGGCCCTGCTCCGGGACGCTCGGGCCCGCTCCCGTTTGAAGCGGGCGGTGCGGTCGCTGGAGCACGTGGGCCTGGCGGGGTCTCCGGGGTTCCAGGACCGCTTCCTGGCCGCGATGCGGTTCCCAACGATGTCAAAGCCCTGGATACTTTAGCCGGGCTTTTCGTCCGTAAGGGGCGATGGTCCCTACTCGTTCGCTCGGGGCTGGGTCTGATCCAGCCGGAAGGCCTGCCCCTCTGGGCAGGCCTTGCTAAAGATGAGGAGAACCTCGCAGCGCGTACTTCTCAATCTTTGCGTACAGGGTCTTTCGGTCCACACCCAGAATCTCCGCCGCTCGGCTCTTGTTCCAGTTGGTCGACTCTAGCACGGCTCGGATATGGTCCCGTTCTATCACCCACAGTGGCGACAGCCCGTGACGTCCGGAGGGGGACAGGGGCCGCGGGCCCGTTCCAAAGGGGAGTAGATCGGGAGTGAGCAGGGGACGCTCGGCAAGGATGCACGCCCGACGCACCACGTTCTTGAGCTCGCGGACGTTGCCCGGCCAGTGGTAGGCCTCCATGGCCCGAAGCGTCTCCGGGGCGACCACCCACTCCCCTCCTTTCCTGGGAGGGATCGAACGGAGAAAGTGATGGGTGAGGGGCTCGATGTCTGGGAGGCGTTCCCGCAACGGCGGCAGCCTCACGGCGAAAAGATTGATTCGATAATAGAGGTCTTCTCGAAACAGCCCCGACCGGACCCGCTCTTCCAGATTCCGGTTCGAAGCGAACATGAGCCGGACACTGACCCGGATGTCCCGGTTTCCCCCGAGACGTCGAAAGGTTTGGGTCTCGAGGACCCGCAACAGCTTCACCTGGACGTCCAGGGGCATCTCCGAGACTTCGTCCAGGAACAGGGTGCCCCCGTCTGCCAGTTCGAAGGCACCCACCCGGTTTTTCGTCGCGCCGGTGAATGCTCCTGCCGTGTGGCCAAACAGCTCGCTCTCCGCCGTGTGGACGTCCAGTCGGCCGCAGTTCACGGCCACGAAAGGGCGGTTGGCCCGGGAACTGCCGGCGTGGAGCGCCCGGGCCACCATCTCCTTGCCGGTCCCGCTCTCCCCCAGGATCAAGACCGGCTCCATGGTGTTCGCTACCCGCTCCACCAACTCTATCGTTTTCAGGAACGCCGGGCTCCTGCCGACCAAGAGATGTCCGGTAGATCGTTCCGCCTCGATTCGTAGGTTTATGTTCTGAAGGCGAAGTCGGTTTTTTTCGTGAGCCTTGTTTACGACCAGCTCGAGCTCGGCCAGCTTGATGGGTTTGGTCAGGTAGTCGTATGCCCCTAACTTGATGCATTCGACGGCCGATTCGATGGTCCCATGGCCGGTCAGTATGACGATCTCCGGGATGGTGGTTTCCCTTCTCATTTCCTTCAGCGTCTGAACCCCATCCAGACCGGGCATCCGGATATCGAGCAGGACCACGTTGAAGATCTCTTCGCGGTACCGGGCGAGCCCCTCTTCACCGTTCCGGGCGGTCTCCACCAGATGTCCGGACCGGCTGAACTCCTTGCTGAGAAGCCGGCGTAGGGGTTCCTCGTCGTCTACCACGAGGATTTTGGCACGGTCCATTACGGTGCCCCTCCCGCCGCCGGTAACACGACGGTGAATGTCGTCCCTCCGCCCACCTCGCTGTGGACTGAGATCTCGCCGCGGTGGCGTCGGACGATGTTGTAGCTCACCGAAAGGCCAAGCCCCAGTCCTTCCCCCACTCCTTTCGTGGTGAAAAAGGGATCCCAGATCCGCTCCAGCAGATCCTCAGGGATGCCCGGGCCGTTGTCCTCTACCTCGAACACCACCGAATACTCTTGCGGAAAGGCCCTGAGCTCGACCTTGCCTCCGCGTCCAACGGCTTGAAGGGCGTTTGTGGCCAGGTTCAGGATCACCTGGCGCAGGGCTGCCGGGTCTCCCTGCACACACGGAACCGCTGGGGCTGCCTCCACGTGAAGCTCCACGTCATGGTACCGGGCCATGTGGCCCAGGAGCTGGACCGCCTCGTCCATCAGCTGCCGAAGGTCCACCGGTCCTGAGCTGTGCTCGGACTTCCGGCTGAAACTCAGGAGGCTGTCAATGATCCCCTTGCACCGGTACACCTCGCGGACGATGACCTCCAGGTATTCGGGGAAGTCCTCCAGGCGAGGATCGGCCGCAAGCTCGGATTGATCCCGAAGCCGGCGTTGCAATGCCTCAGCGTACCCGGCTACCGAACTCAACGGGTTGTTGATCTCGTGGGCCACGCCGGCGGCAAGCACCCCCAGGCTCGTGAGCTTTTCCGCTTGGAGGAGTTGGAGCTCCCTCACCCTCTTTTCCGTCACGTCCCGCAAGAAGACCAGAGCCCGGGCGAATCGTCCGTCCGCATCCGCAATGGGGGTGGCCGTGGTCTCCAGGTACCTGGCGCCCTTAGGCCCTTCGATGGTGAGGGAGTCGTCCCGAACCTCGCCCCGCAGAGCGCCGGCCACCGGGCAGCCCGGGGCACCGCACTCCCTTGCCGGATGGAAAAACCGTCGGCAGGTGGCGGGCTCGGAGACCGCGTCGGGAAAGATCTCTGCCCACACGTGATTGGAGTACTGGAGGCGGCCGGCCGCGTCGAACACGGCGACCCCATCCTTGATGGCTCCGAAAACGGCCTGCAGCTCGTTGGTCCGGACGCGGAGATCCCGGTTGATGGCCTCGAGTTCACGGATCTTCTGCTTGACGTCCGCGTAGAATCCGATCTTCGAGCTCTCGAGCCCGAGCAGATGCTCCAGTTGGTTCTCATCGATTGGACGGTTCATCGTGTCCCGTCAAAATGCACGGACTAGGATCTCCTGCAGCTCCTCGGGGCCGGCCTCCCGAGGCGCGGTGAGAATGCACGTGTCCTCCACGGCCCGTTGGGCCACCAGGCTCAGATCCTCCTCACGGACGCCAAGTCGTCGCAGGGATCGAGGGGCTCCGGAGCGGTCGATGAGCAGGTCCACCTGTTCCTGGACGATCTCCGAGGCCCGGAACGCGTCCCCTTCGGAGCGGTGCCCCAAGCCCCAGGCGAGTTCCGGCAGTTTCTCCGTGACCGCGGAAAGATTGTATCGAATGACCTGGGGCAGCAGCACGGCGTTGATGCTTCCGTGTCCCACCCCGTAAAGGCCTCCGATCGGGTGAGCCAAGGCGTGGACGATCCCCAAAAGGGCGTTGGAAAACGCCATGCCCGCGTGGAGGCTGGCCCGCGCGAGATTTTCCAGATCTCCGTCCTTGCGTTCTCGAACCGCCGGCACGAGGCTCGCCGACAGAAGCCGGACGGCCCTGATCGCGTGTACGTCAGTGAGGCTGGTGGCCGCCACCGAAAAAAAGGCTTCCACAGCGTGGCTCAAGGCGTCGAACGCAGTGCTGCAGACGTACTCTTCTGGAAGCGTGCGGAGCGTGTCGGGATCGGTGAGGCTGATGTCAGGGGCCACGGTACGGCTCATGATGGTCATTTTGCAGCGCCGTTCGGTGTCGTTGATGATCGCAAACTGGGACACGTCCGATCCCGTGCCGCACGTCGTGGGGCACAACACGATGGGGGGCAGCGGTCTGTGTATGCGATCGGACCCCTCGTAGTCCTGGATCCTCCCTCCGTTCGCCGCCAGAATGGCGATGCCTTTGGCGGCGTCCATCGGGCTTCCGCCCCCCAACCCCACGATCACGTCGGCTCCCTGCCTCCGATACTCCTCGGCGCCTCGGGCCACCTCCACGTCCTTCGGGTTTTCGGTCACGTCGTCGAAGCAGACCACCTCTAGATCCGCTCTCTTGAGGCTCCGAATCGCCACGTCCGCCCACCCGGCCCGGCGTACGCCGGGGTCGGTCACGAGCAGGACCTTCCGTCCCCCAAGCCGGCGCGCGCAGAGCCCAACCCTCGAAAGGAGCCCGCGACCAAACACGATTTCTGGAACCTCGAACTTGTAGTGCGAGAGATAGGTCTTTCCCGCTTCCACGGTCGTTCCTCCCATTTCACTGTTGGGGGTCAAGGGTAGGAGACGAGAGGGTGACGTGCAAGTGGGGTGCCTGGGGTCGGGCCGGGTTCGGTTCATATCCTCCTGTTTTTACGAAAATATGCCTTCCATCGAGGGCCGAGCCTCCCCGTCTCTGTGGAGATGTTCCACACTGTCGAGAACCTCCCCATCGAGAGAACCCAATCCCCTCGGCTGATGCGAAACGGGGGTGTCCGGTTTCTCCACAGGCCCCATCCCCGAGGCCGAGGGCTCGGACATGGAAAGCCCGTGATCACGGGAAAAGAAGACCACGTTTGGTGCGGCACGCTACTTGCTCACCAGTGAGATGCAGCTCGCCCGGGGGCTCTTGCCCTCGCCGTCCACCCCACCAGTCCGTGGAGGTACGCCCATGCCAAAGTTTCTCATCGAGCGGGACATCCCAGGTGCCGGAAACCTTTCGCCTGCCGAACTTGCGGCGATCTCCAAGAAGTCTTGCGGGGTGCTGGCGGAGTTGGGGCCCAGGATCCAATGGGTCCACAGCTATGTCACGGATGACAAGGTCTACTGTGTGTACATCGCAGACAGCGAGGACACCGTTCGCCGCCACGCCGAACAGGGTGGGTTTCCCGCCGACCGTGTCTCGGTGGTGCGAGGGATCATCGATCCGACCACCGCGGAGTGAGCGGCAAGTGAGGGCCAACATCACGAAGGCGTTGCCCAGAACGTCGCGCGAGGCGAGAGCCGGCCGAGTCCGGGAGAGAAAGGAGGGTTGCTCACCCCCGAAGATCCGGAACACACCGGCGGGAAAGGGATCTTCGGGCGTTCCAGCCGGCCCCGAGTCCCGTGAACCCCGCCGCCCTTCCTATGAAGACGAGGCGTAAAAGGAGTCTGCGATGAGCGAACCGAAGTGCGAGCCAACGAAGTGGCATGAGCTCTCGGCGCCCGTGGAGGGTGACCGGGAGAACTACCAGAAGAAGAGCTGGAACCCCGTCAAGCACACCTGGGGGCCCTACACCCAGAAGGGCCCCGCTCCCGTCTGGTTCGCGGATGCCAACGCCACGAACTGGACCGAGTCCATGATCGCCAAGACCAAGGACCTCTTCTACGAGGCCAAGCTCAACGAGTGTTTCGACAAGGGCGACGAGGTGGCCATCAAAATCCACTACGGCGAGTGGAACCGCACCGCCGTGCTCCGGCCCGAGTACATCGCGGCCATTGTCGAGGAGGTCCGTGCGTGCGGCGGCCACCCCTACGTGGTGAACGACACCACCCTGAGCTACCACATCTTCAACAGCATGGCCTACTCCAACTATCAGATGGAGGGGGCCATCCGGCACGGCTATACGTCGGCGACCTTCAAGTGCCCCGTGATCGTGGCAGACGGCTTCTCCGGAGAGGACGACTACCGGGTGGAGCTCCCGGAGGGGCTGATCTTGAAGGAGACCTACATCGGCAGGGCCGTGGCCGAGGCCGACGCCATGATCGTGATCGCCCACGCCCGGGGCCACGCCATCACCATGTACGGCGGGGTCCTGAAGCAGCTCGGCATCGGGTGCCAGTCCAAGCGGGGCAAGTACATCACCCACCTGGCCCACTGGGGCGATCCCCACGACGCCATCGGGTGGCCCAAGTTCACGGACCAGTGCCCGGGTAAGGCCTGCAAGTTCCACGAGATGTGCGACAACTCCTGTCCCCGGCAGGCCCACCGGGTGCTGGAGCACGGCAAGGAGTGGTACCCGGAGCGGTGCCGGCTCTGCTACTCGTGCCAGGTGACCTGCATTTTCTCGGGAATGGGCGGGATCACGTTCGAGGAGAACTACTTCCCCAACGCGATGATCGCCCACGCCGATGCAGCCCTCGGGGCCATGAAGTGTTTCGAGCGGGGCAAGGTGGGGTTCATCAACTGCGCCATCGACGTGGTTCCCGAGTGCGACTGCTTCCCGTGGGCCAACAAGGCCATCTGCCCGGACGTGGGAATTCTGGCCAGCAAGGACCTGGTGGCCCTGGAGGAAGCGACCCTGGACCTCATCGACCAGGCCCCGGTGAGCCCGGGATCGGTGGCCGAGGAGAAGGGGTGCAAGGTGGGCGACGACAAGTTCCGGGTCGTCAACGGGTTCAGCCCCCGGATCACCATGGCGGCTGCCGAGAAGATCGGGCTGGGCACCCGGCAATACCAACTGATCCACCACGAGCCGGTGCTCACCCCTGAAAACGCCGCCAAGTGGCAGATCCGACCGGACCAGCCCACCACGGTGCGGCTGCGCGAGACCTTCCACCGCAACGACCTGGCCACGGAGGTCATGCCCTTCCGGCGGGCGGCGTACAACAAGGAGTGGGTCTGGAACGAGTGGAAGAAGTTCGACCCCTTCAAGGGTGAGCCCGTGGGTTGAAGAAACACGGTGGGTGGGGGTCGAGGGACCTCCGCCCACCTTTTCCCGTACTCGCGAACGATCCGAGAGAACGCCATGGGTGAAGTGATCTGGGTGGACGCTCAGGCCATGGGACCGGAGAACTCCGTGGGCCAGAAGATTCGCCGACTGGTGCGCGAAGCCGGGGCCCTCCACGGGGTCGACGCCGGAGCCCGGGTCGCCCTCAAGATCAACGCGGCGGAGGAGGGATACGAGTATGGCCTGCGGCCGGTGTTCCTCCGCACCGTGGCCGAAGCCGCCGCAGAGGTCACGGGCCAGGTCCCCACCCTGTGCGACGGGCTCAAGCTGGTGGACTACTGGCGCCGGATGTCCGGGAGTTCGTTCATGGACGTGGTGAGCCGAGGGGGCTACTCGTCCGACACCTTGGGGGGGAACTTCGTCATCAACGGGGGGTTCAGCGGCGACGAGGGCAACATCTACCCATGCGGCGACGCCGATACCGTGCTCGGCGGGGTGGAGGTGGGGGCGGCGGTGTGCCGCTCGGACTGGGTGTGGGTTCTGGCCCATGTGACCCTCCACCCGCTGTTCGGGTTGTCAGGCGCCCTGGTCAACGGGGGGTTCGAGTGCCTGGTGGGGCGGGAGCGCACCCGGGTCCTCGCCGGCGTGAACCCGTACGTTTTCAACGGCGTCCGGCCCGACCCCCGGGCCCTCTCGGGGCTTCGGAGGCGGGCATTGGAAGGACACCTGGGTGTGCGCCAGGCACTAGAAGGCAGGTTGTTCTATGTGAACTACGCCTGGGACGTCACCCCACAGCCCGAGTACTTCCCGTTCAGCCAGCCCCCCGTGGGCCCGAGTCAGGGGTTTCTGGCGTCCCGTGACCCGGTGGCGCTGGACGCCGTCACCTTCGACGTGTTGGCAGAGTCTGCTTTTCCCGGGGGGCGGGCGGCGGTGGAGGGCGCGCGGGAAGCCGTGGAGGAGTTGTTGTCCCTGGCAGAGGAGCTGGGCCTGGGCAGCCGGACCCACACCCTGAGGCGTCTCTCCTGAGCTTCGGGGCGAGACCCGGATCACCTCGACGAGGAGGAAACAATGGACGCGACGCGTAGCGAGTTCCTGGAAATGCAGAGGCGCCAGTTCACGGGTGAGAAAGGGGCCATCGCCGAGGCGCTCCGGTACGTGCGCTACAAGATCGCTGTTCTGTCGGGCAAGGGGGGGGTGGGCAAGACCGCGGCCACCGTGAACCTCGCTGCCGCGCTCCAGAGCGCTGGGCACCGGGTGGGGGTGTTCGATGCGGACCTCCACGGGCCGAGCACGCCCAAGATGCTGGGGATCAAGAAGGAGGCCGCGCTCAACGGCGCCTTCTGGCTCGATCCCGTGGTCACCCCTTCCGGGATCAAGGCCCTGTCGGTGGCGTTGTTCTGGCCCGGGGACATGACCCCAGTGATGTGGCGGGGCCAGGCCAAGAGCCGGACCATCCGCCAGCTGCTGTCGGCGGCCAAGTGGGGCGGGCTCGACTTCCTCCTGGTCGATCTCCCGCCGGGCACCGGCGACGAGCCCATCGCGATCCTCAAATCCATACCCGACCTGGACGGGGTGGTCATCGTGACCACGCCCCAGGAGGTCTCCACCCTCGTGTGCTCCAAGGCCATCAATGCCGCCCTCTCCCTGGGGGCGAAGGTCCTGGGCCTGATCGAGAACATGAGTGGGTACACGTGCCGGTGCTGCGGCGACACGGTGCACCTGTTCGGCAAGGACAAGGGCCGGATGCTCGCCCGGATGATGGAGGTTCCGTTCCTTGGATCGATCCCGCTGGATCCGCTGTTCTCCGAGGCGGCCGACTCGGGCGTGCCCATCGTGGATCTGCACCCCGACAGCCTCACCGCCCGAGCGTTCCGGGAGATCTCCGAGACCTTGTGCCGGGAGCTGCCTCCCAAGGAGGTTCCAGAGGCCCCGCCGGAGGTGAGCCGGCCGTGCCCCGGCGCGGGTCATCACCACCACGGGCCCGAGTGCGGCCACAGCGGCCATCACCACCATCACCACGGCTAACCCCGATTCCCATGGAAAGGAGAGAAGAGGAATGTCCCAACAGAAGATGGGAACCCATTACGTCCGCGAGGTGGTCGCCATGTTCCGGGATGCGGCAGCCGACTGCCCCGTTCCCCCGGTGAGGGAGAAGCTCGCGGCCCTGGCGGACGAGCTCGAGCCGCTGGCCGCGAAGCTGTACTTCAAGACCCAGAAGGGCACCTCGGACATGGAGAAGATCGTGGCCGACATGGGCGATCTGAAGGCAGCCCTGGCCGGGTGCGCAGACGAGGCCGCGGCCATGGCCCTGTGCGAGCCGATCTTCACGAAGCTCGAGAAGATCGTCCATCACGTGAAGACCATGAAGGTCCGCATGACCTGAGGAGGCAGCCATGGATCTGGACGGGGCCGACCGCAGGATGATCGAGGAGGTGATGCTGGCGGGGCTTCGGGCCGCGGTGCTTCTGCGGGGGGTGATGCTCCAGAAGGTGGACCGGGAGACCCTGGAGTGGGGGCTGGCCGAGCTGCGCGCCGGGGAGCTCCTGGAGCGCCACCTGTCCCGTCTGGTGGAGAATCCCGAGTGGGTGGACCTGCTCAACATCCTCCACCTGCTCTACAGCCTGGAGGGACAGCTCGACTACCAGGTCCGGGAGTACGGGATGGACTCCCTCAAGGACGACCTGCAGGAGATCAACGCGAGCCTCCACCGGATCGGCGAGCTCTTCGACCTGCCTGCCACGCGCCAGGCGGTGTGACCGCGGGCGGTTCCGGCGAGAGGCTCGATCCACACCAGAGGAGAACACCATGAAGCTCAAGGATCAGGTCGCCATCGTGACCGGGGGCGCCCGAGGCAACGGGCTGGCCATTGCCAAGGCCCTGGCGGGCGAGGGGTGCCACGTGGTCGCGGCGGACATCTGCCGGGACATCGAGACGGTGCCCTACCCACTGGCCACCCCAGAGACCCTTGGAGAGGCGGTGAGAGAGATCGAGGCCTATGGGGTGAGATCGCTGGGAATCGAGTGTGACGTGCGCTCCGCGGCGGCGGTGAAGGCGATGGTGGAGAGGGTGAAGGAGGAGTTCGGGAGGATCGACATCCTGGTGAACAACGCCGGGGTCACGAGCCTCGTGCCGGTGGTGGACATGGACGAGGCCACCTGGGACGACACCCTGGACACCCACCTCAAAGGCACGTTCCTGTGCTGCCACTACGTGGTGCCCCACATGATCGAGGCCCACTACGGTAAGGTGGTCTCCATCTCCAGCGTGGGGGGGCAGCGGGGCTTCGGCATGGGCGCCCACTACTGTGCTGCCAAACACGGCATCCTGGGGTTCACCAAGAGCCTGGCCATGGAGGTGGCCGACCACAACATCAATGTCAACGCCGTGTGCCCCGGCACCGTGTGGACCGCCATGATGCAGGGCCTGGCCGAGTACTTCGGCATGGAGCAGGACGAGGCCAAGGAGCAGTTCTGCGAGGGTCACCTGTTCAAGGACCGGGAGATCACCCCGGAGGACGTGGCCCAGGCCGTGCTGTGGCTGTGCCTGCCCGAGAGCCGGTGCGTCACCGGGAACATGATCACCGTGGACTCGGGGTGGACCGCGGCAGCCGGCTAGAGAGTAGAAACTAGAGACTAGAGACTAGAGACTAGAAAAAAACGGGAGGAGCAGACGTCCGGAGGCGGTCTTGCGCAGGGAATGCTGGCATTGAGGATGGCATGAAGGGAGCTCTTGACGTCCCAGCCTCCCAACGTCCCAGCCTTCTAGCCTTCCAACTTTCCAGCACCGAAAAGGAGCAAACCATGGAAGAGATCCTGAAGACCCCGGAACCCATGGTGGTCCACGATGAGACGCACGCCGAGGAGCCCGAGATCCTGGAGGAGATCGAGGTGGAGGAGCTCGCGATCGACGGGATCTGCGGGGTCTACTAGAGACCAGAGACTAGAAACTAGAGACTAGAAAAACGGAGGGAGCCGCAGTGGAGACGAGGTGCCACGTTCTTCACCCCTCCTGCCGGGTGCGGCAGGAGGCCTTCGGGCTCCTGTTCTACGACATGCGGGGCCCCCGGCTCCTGTTCGCCCGCACGGGGGACCTGCTCGACGCGGGCGTCATCGCCCGGGGCCTCCCGGTGGAGCAGGCCCTGCGGGCCCGGGACCCGTCGTCGCGCGCCGCTGCCGAACGGCTGATCCTCCATCTCGTGGAGAAGGGGTTTCTTCGTGAGCAACCGGTTTGTTGAGGCCGGCCTCTCGGCCCCGGTGAACGTGACCTGGGAGGTCACCCTGGCGTGCAACCTGCGGTGCCGCCACTGCCTGTCGGCGGCCGGCCCGCCCGCCCCCCGGGAGCTGACCACCCAAGAGGCGCTGCGCCTCGTCGGGGAGCTCCACCGGATGGGGGTGTTCCAGGTGAACTTCGGGGGGGGCGAGCCGTTCCTGCGGCCCGACTTCGAGGACATCCTGGCCGCGTGCCACGGCCGGGGCATCGTGACCTGTATCTCCACCAACGGCACCCTGCTCGACGCTGCCCGCGTAGAGCGGCTCGCCCGGAGCGGGATGGTGGCGGTCCAGGTGAGCCTGGACGGGGCCCGCCGCCGGACCTGCGACGCCATCCGGGGGGAGGGCACCTACGACCGGGCCCTGGAGGCCCTTCGGCTCCTGGCGGCGAGCCCGATCCCCACCAGCATCAACGCCGTGCTCACCTCGGCCAACGCCCGCGAGATCCCCGAGCTCCACGACCTGGCCGGGGCCCTGGGGGTGTCGCTGCGGGTGAGTCGGTTCCGGCCCTCGGGCCGGGGCGCCGGTGCGTGGGACGAGCTCCGGCCCGACCCGGCCCAGCTGGTGGCGTTCGGCGCGTGGCTCGCCGCCCGGGGCGACGTGCGCACCGGCGACAGCTTCTTCTCCCTCACGCCCCAGGAGCGCATGGGCCTGGGCCTGAACCTGTGCGGGGCGGCCAAGCTCACCTGCTGCGTCGGGCCGGAAGGCGAGGTCTACCCCTGCGCCTTCCTCCAGATGCCCGAGTTCCGGGCCGGGTCGGTGCGGGAGGAGCCCTTCGCCGGGATCTGGGAGGGCTCCCGGGTGTTCCGGGCCCTGCGGCGGCTTCGCATCCGCTCGTGCGAGTCGTGCCACCGGTTCGACCGGTGCCACGGCGGGTGCCCGGCGGTGGCGTACCACTTGGGCCGGGACCTGGGCCGGGGCGACCCGGAGTGCCTGGAGCGGTGCGTCAGCGCTGTGGCCGCCGGCGGGCCCGGCCGGGCCCGCGAGGAGCTGGGACCATGACCTTCAAGCACCTGTTCTCGCCCCTGAAGATCGGGAAGGTGGAGGTGAGGAACCGCATCTCTTTCCAGCCCCACCTCACCAACTTCGCCGTGGACTGCCTGCCCACCGAGCGCCACATGCACTACTGGGGCGAGCGGGCCCGGGGAGGGGTGGGGCTCATCATCACCGAGGAGATGAGCGTCCACCCCACCGACCGGGCCTACGAGAAGCTCGTGGAGGTGTTCCATCCCGAGGTGATCCCCCGCTTCCGCCGGATCACCGACCGGGTGCACGAGTTCGAGGCCAGGATCTTCGCCCAGCTCAACCACAACGGCCAGCAGTGCGACGGCACGATCTCCAGGCTCCCGGTCTGGGCCCCGAGCCCCGTGCCGGACGTGCTGTTCCGGGAGACTCCCAAGGAGATGGAGCCCGAGGACATCGAGGAGGTGGCCCGGTACTTCGGCCGGTGCGCCGTGCACGTGCGGGAAGGGGGGTTCGACGGGGTGGAGCTCCAGTTCGGCCACTCCAGCCTGGCGCGCCAGTTCCTGAGCCCGCTCACGAATTTTCGCACCGACGAGTTCGGCGGGAGCCTCGAAAATCGCATGCGCGCGCCCCTCATGTTCATCGAGGCTGTGCGCCGGGCCGTGGGGGACGACTACACCGTGGGCATCCGGCTGTGCGCCGACGAGATGATCCCCGGGGGGCTCGACCTCGCCCAGGTCCAGGAGATCGCCCGGAGGTTCGAAGCCACGGGGCTCATCGACTTCATGGACCTGTCCATCGCCACCTTCTACAACCTGTACCTGGTGGAGGGGTCGATGCACACCCCCCTCGGGTACACGGTCCCCCTGGCCGCGGGCGTCCGGGAGAGCGTGAAGCTCCCGGTGTTCTGTACGGGCCGGATCAACGACCCGGTCATGGCCGAGAAGGTGCTGGCCGCCGGCCAGGCCGACATGATCGGCATGTGCCGGGCCCTGATCTGCGACCCGTTCCTCCCGAAGAAGGCCGAGGAGGGGCGCATGGAGGAGATCCGCTACTGCGTGGCCGACAACCAGGGGTGCATCGGCCGGATGGGGGTGAACAAGCTCCTGGGGTGCATCCAGAACCCGGCCGTGGGCCTCGAGGCCCGGTGGGGCGAGGGGAGCCTCCGGCCCGCCGCGGTGAAGAAGCGGGTGATGGTGGTGGGGGGCGGCCCGGCCGGGATGTGGGCGGCCAAGATGGCCGCGCTCCGGGGCCACCGGGTGGACCTGTACGAGCGGGGCGACGAGCTCGGGGGCCAGGTCCTGATCGCCATGAAGGGCGCGGGCCGGGACGAGTTCGGGGTGATCGCCCGCAACGAGAAGGCCCAGCTCGACCGGCTCGGGGTCACCGTGCACCTGGGGGTGGAGGTGACCGAGGCCATGGTGTTGGAGCAGGCCCCCGACGCGGTGATCGTGGCCACCGGGAGCGTGCCCAAGGCCCACCCCGTGGCCGGCGCGGACGGCCCGGCCGTGTTCAACGTGTGGCAGGTGCTCCAGGGGGAGGCCGAGGTGGGCCAGAGCGTGTGTCTCATCGACTACGACGGCCACCACCGGGCCACCTCCACGGCGGAGCACCTGGCGGACCGGGGGGTCAAGGTGCACATCATCACCTCGAGTCTGTTCGTGGGCGCCGAGCTGGGGCCGCTCCAGGACCTGTACCTCACCCGCCAGCGGCTCCTCCAGAAGGGGGTGACCTTCACCCCGGACATCGCGGTGATGGAGGTCACGGGGGAGGCCGGCGACAAGCGGGTCAAGGGCTTCAACGTGTACTCCAACGAGTGGGGAGAGTGGGGGCCCTACGACTCCCTGGTGCTCGCCATGGGCCAGGAGGTGGACGACCGCCTGTACAAGGCCCTCAAGGGCAAGGTGAAGGAGCTCCACCGGATCGGCGACTGCGTGGCCCCCCGCAAGGTGGACATGGCCATCTGGGAGGGCCACAAGGTGGGGAGGGAGATCTGATGCCCCCGGCCCGCGAGGACCTCCTGGTGATTGTGACCCCCGGGGAGGACGGGCTCGGGGACACGGCCAAGGGGATGCTCACCCTGGGGCGCCGGGCGGCCGCGCGCCTGGGGCTCGCCTGGGCGGCTGCGGTGCTCGCCGACGGCGAGGACCCGGAGCTGCCGGAGGCCGCCCTGGAGACCCTGGCGGACCACGGCGTCCCCGGGGTCCTGGTGATCCGGGCCGGCCGGCCCCTGGGGGACTTCCCCGAGGCCCGGGCCGAGGCCCTGGCCGGGGCGGCCCGGGCCCGGGCCGCTCGGCTCGTGCTGATGGCCCACGACAGCGCGGGGGCCTCCCTGGCCCCGCGGGTGGCCGCGGCCCTGGGCGGGGCCGTCCTCACCGAGTGCGTCGCGGTGGAGCCGGGGGACGGGGGGGTGCGGGTCTCCCGCAGGGCCCTGGGGGACCGGCTGGCCGAGACCTTCCTGTGGGACCGGGCCTCCCCCCTGGTGCTCACGGTGCACCAGGGGTGCCTGAGCCCGGTGCCCCCGGCCGGGCCGCCGGGGGGCCGCCCGGTCGTGGAGGCCGTGGAGGTGCCGGTGCCCGACGGGGCGTTCCGGTCCCGGGTGGTGGAGCGCATCCCCCCGGATCCGCGCACCGTGGACGTGTCGGAGGCCGAGGTCATCTTCTGTGCGGGCAAGGGGTTCGACCGGGAGAGCTTCGAGCGGTTCCGGGAGCTCGCCGGGCTCCTGAACGCGAGCCTCGGGGTGACCCGCCCGGTGTACGACCTGGGGTGGGCCGGGTTCGAGCGCATGATCGGGCAGACCGGGAAGACCGTGGCACCCCGGCTGTACCTGGGGGTGGGCATCTCGGGGTCCATGCACCACGTGGGGGGCATCCGGGACGCCCGGCGGATCGTGTGCCTGAACATCGACCCCCGGGCCCCCATGTTCGCCGCGTCCGACGAGGGGTTCGTGGGGGACCTGCGCGAGGTGATCCCGCTGCTCCTCGACCGGGTCCGGGCCCGGACGGCCGGGGGAGGTGCCCCGTGAGGAGGTCCTTCGAGGCGGTGGTGGTGGGGGCCGGCCCGGCCGGGGCGGCGGCGGCCCTGGGCCTGGCGCGCTCCGGCGTGGACGTGGCCCTGCTGGAGCGGGGCGCGTTCGCCGGCGAGAAGAACATGTTCGGGGGCCTTCTCCACCGGATGCCGGCCCTGGAGACCGTGTTCCCGGACTTCTGGGACCGGGCGCCCCTGGAGCGCCACGTGGTGCGAAAGAGCCTGTGCTTCCTGACCGGGGAGGCGGGCTTCACGGTCCAGTTCGAGACCGGGGCCTTCGACCGGCCCCCCTACAACGGGTACACCGTGCTCCGGCCGGTGTACGACGCGTGGCTGGCCGAGGAGGCCCGCCGCGCCGGGGCCACCTACCTCACCCGGTGCACGGTGGACGACCTGATCCTGGAGGGGGATGCGGTGCGGGGGGTGCGGGTGCTCCGGGACGGGGGGGAGATCCGCGCGCCCGTGGTGATCGCGGCCGACGGGGTGCTCTCGCTCACGGCCCTCAAGGCGGGGCTCCGGGCCCCCCGGCTCGATCCGGACAGGATGGCCGTGGGCGTCAAGGCCCTGATCGACCTTCCCCGGCCGGCGATCGAGGACCGGTTCGGCCTCGTCCGGGACCAGGGGGCCTCCATGGAGTTCGTGGGGTGCACGGCGGGCGTGCGGGGCGGGGGGTTCCTGTACACCAACCGGGACAGCGTCTCGGTGGGGCTCGTGCTCCACATCGGGAGCCTCCGGGACAGCGGAAGGACCCCCTACGACCTGCTCAACGCCTTCCTGGAGCACCCCATGCTGGCGAAGCTCCTGCGGGGCGGGCGCCTCCTGGAGTACTCGGCCCACGTGATCCCCGAGGGGGGCTACGACGCCATGCCCCGGCTCTGCGGGGACGGCATCCTGGTGGCCGGGGACGCCGCCGGGCTGTGCTACGCCACCGGGCTCAACCTGGAGGGGATCAACCTGGCCGTCCACTCCGGGCTGCTCGCGGCCGAGACCGTGGCGGAGGCCCGGCAGAGCGGGGACCTCTCCGCCCGGGCCCTCGGGCACTACCGGGAGAAGCTCGAGGGGAGCTTCGTGCTCCAGGACCTCAAGCTCTTCCGCCGGGCTCCGAGGATGCTCCACATCGACCGGCTGTACGAGGCCTATCCCGAGGTGATCTGCGGGTTCATGGAGCGGGTGTACCGGATCGACGGCAGCCCCAAGCGCCGGCTCGGGAAGCTCCTCGTCGGGACCGCCCGGGAGAAGGTGGGGCTCCGGGCCCTGCTGGCCGACGCCCTCACCGCGTGGAGGTCGGTATGAGACGGGTCAACGTGGAGGACATCTTCGACCTCACCGGGTTCGCCGTCGACCAGGAGCCCCACATCGTCCTGGACCCGCAGATCTGCCGGTCGTGCGACCACCGGGGCTGCGTCACGGCCTGCCCGGCCGGGTGCTACACCTGGTCCGAGGAGGACCGGCAGATGGGCTTTGTGTACGACGGCTGCCTGGAGTGCGGCACCTGCTACATCGTGTGCGACAAGGGGGCCTTCACCCGGTGGCGCTACCCCCGGGGCGGCTTCGGGGTGTCGTACCGGATGACGTGAGGGGCCGGGTCCCTGCGTTCCTGCACGGGTGGAAACGACGGCCGCCGGGCCCCTGCGGCCCGGGCTGCGGAGCCGTTGGGGGGCCACGGGCGGGCCGTCTGGGCCGGGGGGCCGCAGGGGCCGACATCCGAGCTCGCCGCGGCCAGGTGCCCTTGGACGGCCCGATCCCGCAACGGGCGCAACGGTGCCGATCTTCGGGTTCGGCGTGGCCGCGGCGGCGGTTTTGTGGCGCGGCCCCCCTCTCAGCCGGCCCACCCGCGGCCCCTGCGTTCGTGCCCGGGTGGAAACGATGGAACTTCATCGCCTGGGCCCCTGCGGCCCGGGCTTTGGCGCCGGTGGGGGCTGTGGGCGGGCCGCCTGATGCGGGGGGCGCGAATCCGGCATTCGGACCGCCGCGGCAACGAGGCCGTGGATGCCTGTGTGCCACGATGGATCGACGATCGCGCCCCCGGGACACGGCGGGCCGCGACGGCACTGGAGGTGGCGCACCCCCCTTCTCAGGCGACCCACCCACAGCCCGGGGGTTCCTTCCCGGGTGGAAACGACGGCCGCCGGGCCCCTACGGCCCGGGCTGCGGAGCCGTTGGGGGGCCGCGGGCGGGCCGTCTGGGCCGGGGGGCCGCAGGGGCCGACATTCGAGCTCGCCGCGGCCGGGTGCCCTCGGATGGCCTGGTCCCGGAACGGGCGCAATGGTGCCGATCTTCGGGTTCGGCGTGGCCGCGGCGGCGGTTTTGTGGCGCGGCCCCCCTCTCAGCCGCCCCACCCGCGGCCCCTGCGTTCGTGCCCGGGTGGAAACGATGGAACTTCATCGCCTGGGCCCCTGCGGCCCGTGCCTTGGCGCCGGTGGGGGCTGTGGGCGGGCCGCCTGATGCGGGGGGCGCGAATCCGGCATTCGGACCGCCGCGGCAACGAGGCCGTGGATGCCTGCGTGCCACGATGGATCGACGATCGCGCCCCCGGGACACGGCAGGCCGCGGCGGCACTGGAGGTGGCGCGCCCCCCTTCTCAGGCGACCCACCCACAGCCCGGGGGTTCCTTCCCGGGTGGAAACGATGGCCGCCGGGCCCCTACGGCCCGGGCTGCGGAGCCGTTGGGGGGCCCCGGGCGGGGCGCCCGGGCCGGGGGGGCGCAGGGGCCGGCACCAGAGCTCGCCGCGGCACAGTGCCCCTAGAGGCCGAAGCGTCGCGAAGGGCCTGGGGGAGCTTCCAACCGGTAGGAGCCCCCTCCGGGGGGCGACCCCGGCCGCAGGCCGGCCCGGAAGCGCAGACCGACGACCTTGGAGTGCACAGATGACCGTAAACGGCTTGAGCGTCGTGGTGCTCCTCCGGGAGGTTCTGGACCCCCGGCCCCCGGTCCGGCTTGCCGGGGGGGGAGTCATGGTCCGGGAGCCCGGGCCCCGCCGGCTGGTGAACCCGGCGGATCTGGAGGCCCTGGAGGAGGCGATGCTCCTGGCCGAGGGGCGCGGCGCCCGGGTCACGGCAGTGGCAGTGGGGCCCGGCCGGCGCCTGGAGGACGGCCTCAGGCTCGCCCTGGCCATGGGGGCCCACCGGGCCGTCCGGGTGGACGGCCCCGGCCTGTGGGAGGGCGACGCCGTGGCTCGGGCCCGGGTGCTGGCCCGGGTGGTGGAGATCCTGTCCCCCTCCCTGGTCCTGGCCGGGGCGCGGCTCCTGGACCGGGGGGACGACCCGGCCCCGGCCCTTGCCGCGGCCGGTCTGGGGCTGCCGTGCTGCGCGCCGGTGGTCTCGGCCCGGGTGGGGGACGGGGAGGCCACGGCCACCCGCAAGGCCGACCGGGGCGCCCGGGACGTGGTGGCCCTGCCCCTGCCGTGCGTGTTCCTGATCGAGGGCGGGGCCCGGGAGCCCCGGTACCCGGACCTGGACGCGGTGCTGGCGGCCCTGGAGGCCCCGGTGGAGACCTGGGGCCTTCCCGAGCTCGGGCTCCCTGAGCGGGCGGTGGGGGAGCATGCCGCGCTGCTGCGGCCCGAGCGGCTCGTCCACCCCCGGCCGGACCCGGTGCCGGTGCCCACCCCGGACCCGGACGCCCCGGCGTTCGAGCGGATCCGGGCGCTCCTGTCCGGGGGCATCCGGGCCCGGGCGGGCCGGGTGCACGAGGGAAGCGCCGGGGAGGTGGTGGAGGGCCTGCTCCGGATCCTCGAGGAGGAGGGGCTCCTCCAGGGAGCGGCGCCGTGAGGTACGCTCTGGCCCCCCGGGTGAAGGTGCGCCCCGCGCCCGAAGGCGCGTGCCTGGTGCTGGAGCGCCCCCTGCGGGTGGTGCGGGTGAACCGGGCCCTGGCGGAGCTGGTGGAGCGGTGCGGCCGGGAGCCGGTGACCCCCGCGGATCCCGGGCAGGAGCAGGCCCTGGCGGCCCTGGCCCGGGGGGGGATCCTGGAGCGGGTCCCGGAGGTCGGAGACCCGGAAGCGCTCCCCTCGGTGAGCGTGGTGATCCCGGTCCGGGACCGTGCCGGCGAGCTCGCCCGGTGCCTGCGCTCCCTGGCGCGCCTGCGCTACCCCCGGGACCGGCTCGAGGTCGTCGTGGTGGACGACGGGAGCCGGGACGAGACCCCCCGCGTGGCCCGGGAGCACGGGGCCCGGGTGGTGGGGTCGGGGGGGAGCGGCCTGGGCCCGGCCGCGGCCCGGAACCGGGGCGTTGCCGCGGCCCGGGGGGAGATCCTGGCCTTCATCGACTCCGACTGCACCGCGTCGGCGGGCTGGCTCGCCGACCTGGTGGGCCGGTTCGCCGACCCGGCCGTGGCCGCGGTGGGGGGACGGGTGGAGGGCATGCACGTGGCCTCGCGCCTCGATCGGTACGAGGCGGCCATGTCGAGCCTGAGCCTCGGGAGGAGAGACCGCTCGGCCCTCGGGGGGGACGACACGTTCTACCTGCCCAGCTGCAACCTGTTGGTGCGCCGCAGCGCGTTCCTGGAGGCAGGGGGGTTTCGGGACGGGATGCACGTGGGGGAGGACGTGGACCTCACCTGGCGTCTCCGGGACCGGGGATGGCGGGTGGAGTACACCCCCACGGGCTGGGTGTGGCACGAGCACCGAAGCCGCCTTGGGGCGTTCCTACGGCGTCGGTTCGAGTACGGCACGTCCGAGGCGGCGCTCCAGGCCCTGCACCCGCGCCGCCGGAAACGCATGGCGCTTCCCCCGGCGCTCACCGCGGCTCTGGTGCTCCTCGCGGCCGCGGCCCTGGGCGCGGGCTGGGCCCCGGCCGCCGGGGCGGCCGCGCTCGTGGGGGCCGACGCCCTGCGGGTCCGAACCCGGCTGGCCCGACGCCGGGTCCCCGTGGGGTGGGCCCGGGTGCTCGGGGCGAGGCTCCGGGCCCTGGGGAGCCTCGCCTACTATCTGGGGGCCCACGGGGTGCGCTACTACGGTCTTCCCATGGTACTCGCCGGGATCCTGCTTCCCGCTGCAGGGGCCTTGGGCCTGGCCGTACTGGCCGGGGTGGGGTGGGTGGAGCACCGCACCCGCAGGCCGGCGCTGCCGTACCCCGTGTTCCTGGCCCTGTACGCGGCCGAGAGCCTGGCCTACGGCCTGGGGGTCCTGTGGGGGTGCAAGAGACGGGGGAACTTCTCGTCCTACCGGCCCGTCCTGCATCGCCATCTGAAAATGCCCCTCGGGTAGGGCCGGCCCAGAGCTCGGCAGGCCAGGCGGGAGCGGGGCACCGGAAGGCCACAACCTAGGGAGGTCGCGACATGAGCACCGATCTTGGGGACAAGAGGCAACGCCTATACGACATCTTGAAAGAGATGGGCGGGGTGGTGGTGGGGTTCTCCGGCGGGGTGGACTCCTCGTACCTATTCGCCGCCGCGGTGGAGGTGCTCGGGGACCGAGCCCTCGGGGTCACGGCCTGCTCCGAGACCTTCCCGGAGCGGGAGCGCCGGGAGGCCGAGGCCCTGGCCCGGCGCCTGGGCGGCCGGCACCGGCTGGTCGTGTCGGAGGAGCTCGACGTGCCGGGCTTTGCGGAGAACCCCAGGAACCGGTGCTACTTCTGCAAGAAGGAGCTCTTCGCCAGGCTCTGGGAGGTGGCCCGGGAGGAGGGGCTTCCCCAGGTGGCCGACGGGTCCAACGTGGACGACCGGGGGGATTACCGGCCGGGCCGCCAGGCGGCCCGGGAGCTCGGGGTCCGAAGCCCCCTGGACGAGGCCGGGCTCACCAAGGACGACATCCGGGCCCTGTCCAGGGAGATGGGGCTGCCCACCTGGGACAAGCCGGCCTTCGCGTGTCTGTCGTCCCGGTTCCCCTACGGAACCCCCATCACCCGGGAGAAGGTCTCCCAGGTGGGCCGGGCCGAGGACGCCCTGTGGCGGCTCGGGCTCCGGGTGCTCCGGGTGCGCCACCACGGGGACGTGGCCCGCATCGAGCTCGGGCCGGGGGAGTTCGAACGGGTCGTGAACGGCCTGCGCGACGAGGTGGTTCGGGCGGTCAAGGGGGCGGGGTACACCTACGTGGCCCTGGACCTCCAGGGCTACCGCACCGGCGCGATGAACGAGACCCTCCCGGACCTCGGCTCCGGGGGCGGCCCATGAGCCCGGAGCGCCTGCGCCGGCTCCTGGAGAGCCTGCGGCGCGGGGAGGTGACCACCGAGGAGGTGGTCGATCGGGTCAAGGCCATGTCCTTCGAGGACGTGGGGTTCGCCAAGATCGACCACCATCGCCGCATCCGAAACGGGTACCCGGAGGTGGTCTACGGCGAGGGAAAGACCCCGGAGCAGGTGGCCGAGATCTTCTCGCGCCTGGCCAGGGAGAACGCCAACGTGTTGTGCACCCGGGCCAGCCGCCCCACCGCCGATGCGGTGCGCGAGCGGGTTCCCGAGGCACGCTACCACGAGCTGTGCCGGTTGGTGGAGGTGCGGCGGGAACCCGGTCAGGCGGTGGGCGGGGTGGCGGTGGCGGCCGCCGGCACCTCGGACCTGCCCGTGGCCGAGGAGGCGGCGATCTCCCTGGAGGTGTTCGGCAGCCGGGTGGAGCGGCTCTACGACGTGGGGGTTGCGGGGATCCACCGGCTGTTCGCCCACGCTGACGTCCTCCGGCGGGTGAACTGCGTGGTGGCCGTGGCGGGCATGGAGGGGGCGCTGCCGTCGGTGATCGCCGGGCTCGTGGACGTACCCGTGATCGCGGTGCCCACCAGCGTGGGCTACGGCGCGAGCTTCGGAGGGATCACGGCGCTCCTGGCCATGCTCAACTCCTGCGCCTCGGGTATCAGCGTGGTGAACATCGACAACGGGTTCGGGGCCGCCTACCAGGCCGACATGATCAACAAGCTCGTGACCCGTGGAGGTCGGAAGGAGTCGCCATCATGAAGCGGATCCTGTACCTGGACGCCGGCGCCGGGGTGAGCGGCGACATGTTCGTGGGGGCGTTGCTCGACGCGGGGGCGAGCCTCGACGTGGTGCGCGACCACGTGGGAAGCCTGGGGGTCGAGGGCCTCCGGCTCGAGGCCCGGAAGGTCTCCCGGCGGGGGGTGACCGGGACCAAGTTCGACGTGCTGGACCCGGAGACCCGCGCCCCGGTGGACCAGGCGCCGTCCGCCCATCCGGGGCACCACCACGGGGGCCGCCACCACGGCCACGGGCATCACCACCACCCTCGGCGGGGGCTCCGGGAGATCCTGGCGATCATCGGGGAGGCCCCCCTGCCGGAGCCGGTGACCCGGGACGCCGCCGGGGTGTTCCGGCTCCTGGCGGCGGCCGAGGCCCGGGTCCACGGAACGAGCCCGGACGAGGTGCACTTCCACGAGGTGGGGGCCCTGGACGCCATCGCGGACATCGTGGCCGCGTGCTCGGCGTTCCACCAGCTCGGCGTGGACGAGGCCTGGTGCTCCCCCGTGCACGTGGGGTGCGGCACCGTGCGGTGCGCCCACGGGGTGCTCCCGGTGCCGGCCCCGGCCACCGCCGAGATCCTGCGGGGCGTGCCGGTGTACTCCGACGGCACCCGTGGGGAGCTCACCACCCCCACGGGTGCCGCTTTGATCCGGTATTTCTGCAAAGGGTTCGGACCGATGCCCCCTTTGGAGATGGATCGGTCGGGTCGGGGCGCTGGGTCTCGTGACTACGGGATCCTTAACATGCTCCGGGCGGTGGTGGGCGTGCTGATAGAGGACGAGGTCATGGCCCGCGTTGCCTGTGCCGGATGAGGGCTCATAGCGGCGATAGAGGGCGCGAGCCCGCTGGCGACCCCCATGCATGGCGCAGCTACGGCAGCAATTTCCATACACTCTCAACAAAGGAGGGCACCATGAGCGACCGGATCGTGCGGGTGAACATGCGGACCCTGGAGATCAAGGAGGAGCCGGTACCGGAGAAGTGGAAGCTGTTCGGGGGGCGGGCCATGACCTCGGCGATCGTGGCGGAGGAGGTGCCGCCCACCTGCACGGCCCTGGGGCCGGCGAACAAACTTGTGTTTGCGCCGGGGCTCCTGGGCGGGTCGGCCGCGCCGATCTCGGGCCGGCTGTCGGTGGGGGCGAAGAGCCCGCTGACCGGCACCATCAAGGAGTCGAACGCGGGGGGCCAGGCCGGGCAGATCCTGGCTCGCCTGGGCATCCGGGCGCTGGTCATCGAGGACCAGCCGGCGGACCCGGACAAGCGCTACACCCTGGAGGTACGCAAGGACTCGGTGAGGCTGGTGGAGAGCCCGGAGCTCAAGGGGTTGGGCAACTACGACACCGTGGCCAGGCTGGTGGAGAAGTACGGGGAGAAGAAGGTGGGGTTCATCACCATCGGCACGGCCGGGGAGATGGGGCTGACGGCGGCGTCGGTGGCGTGCACGGACCGGGAGCTGCGGCCGACCCGGCACGCGGGCCGGGGCGGCCTGGGCGCCGTGATGGGGTCAAAGGGGCTCAAGGCGGTGTTCCTGGACGACTCCGAGACCCAGATGCGCCAGCCCGGGGACAAGGAGGCGTTTCGGGAGGCGTCGAAGAAGTTCGCCAAGGCCCTGAAGGAGCACCCGGTCACGGGTGAGGGGCTCCCCACGTATGGGACGAACGTGCTGCAGAACATCATCAACGAGGCCGGGGGGCTTCCGACCCGGAACTTCCGGGAGGGGCGGTTCGAGGGGGCGTCGAAGATCTCGGGGGAGGCGCAGCACGACGTGATCCTGGAGCGGGGTGGGAAGATCGCGCACGGGTGTCACTCGGGGTGCGTGATCCAGTGCTCTCGGATCTACATGGACAAGGACGGCAACTACAAGACCAAGGGTCCGGAGTACGAGACCATCTGGAGCTTTGGGACGGACTGCTGCATCGACGACCTGGACGCGATCGCGGAGATGGACCGTTTGTCGGACGACATCGGTCTGGACACGATCGAGATGGGGGCGACCCTGGCCGTGGCGATGGAGGCGGGGCTGGCGAAGTTTGGGGACGCGAACGCGGCGATCGAGCTGATGAAGGAGGTGGGTCGGGGCACGCCCTTGGGGCGGATCCTGGGGTGTGGGGCCAAGGTGACGGGCCAGTGCTTTGGGGTGGCGCACGTGCCGGTGGTGAAGGGTCAGGCCATGCCGGCGTACGAGCCGCGGGCGATCCAGGGGATCGGGGTGACCTACGCGACCTCCACGATGGGGGCGGACCACACGGCGGGCTACGCGATCGCGACGAACATCCTGAAGGTGGGCGGGTATGTGGACCCGCTGAAGCCGGAGGGGCAGGTGGAGCTGAGCCGGAACCTGCAGATCGCCACGGCAGCGATCGACTCCACGGGGCTGTGCCTGTTCGTGGCGTTTGCGGTGATGGACAAGCCGGAGGCGTTCGAGGCGGTCTACGAGATGATCAACGCGTTCTACGGCACGAGCCTGGGTCCGGACGACGTGACCGAGCTGGGCAAGACGGTGCTCACGATCGAGCGCAAGTGGAACCAGGCGGCGGGGTTCACCAACGCGGACGACCGGCTGCCGGACTGGATGTACCGGGAGCCGCTGCCGCCCCACAACACGGTGTTCTCGGTGCCGGACGAGGAGCTCGATCAGGTGTTCAACTTCGTCGAGTAGGATCTCCCGACCCGGAACGGGAAACGGGCACCTGGGATCGATCCCAGGTGCCCGTTTTCTTGGCTGGTAGCGGGGGCAGGACTTGAACCTGCAACCTTCGGGTTATGAGCCCGACGAGCTACCAAATTGCTCCACCCCGCGACAGGTGGCGCCTATTATACGCACACCGCGTCCGGTGTCAACCCCCAGTGAACCCCTTCCTTGACCGTGGGGACGGATCGCCCGTAGCATACTCGTTTCCGCTTTCATTCCGAGGAAGCCCGCGTCCAAGGGCGCGGAGAAGAGAGAGGGACGACCCAGCGATGGACATCCAGAAGTTGCAGAGGGACATCCGGGCCCTGGCCCGGGAGCGCAACGCCGTGATCCTGGCCCACAACTACCAGCGGGGCGAGGTGCAGGACGTGGCCGACATCTCCGGCGACAGCCTGGGGCTATCGATGGCGGCGGCCAAGACCGACGCGGACGTGATCGTGTTCTGCGGGGTCCACTTCATGGCCGAGAGCGCGGCGATCCTGTCGCCCGACAAGACCGTGATCCTGCCTCGGATGGACGCGGGGTGCCCCATGGCCGACATGATCACGGCCGACGACGTGCGCCGGATCCGGGAGGAGCACCCGGGGGTGCCGATCGTGACCTACGTGAACTCGTCGGCCGAGGTGAAGGCCGAGAGCGACATCTGCTGCACCTCGGCCAACGCGGTCAGGGTGACCCGGTCGGTGGGGGCGCCCACGGTGTACCTGACCCCCGACCAGAACCTGGCCCAATGGGTGGCCCGGCACACCGACCAGGAGGTGCTCTACTGGAAGGGGTACTGCCCCACCCACCACCGGCTCCGGGCCGAGGACGTGGAGCGCACCAAGGCCCGGTACCCCGGGGCGCCGTTCGTGGCCCACCCGGAGTGCCGGCCCGAGGTGCTGGACCTGGCCGACGCGGTCAAGAGCACCTCGGGCATGATCGAGTGGTGCCGGGAGGTGGACGCCGACACCGTGATCGTGGGCACCGAGACCGGGCTGTTCCACCGCCTCCAGAAGGACAGCCCCCACAAGACCTTCGTGGCCCCTTCGGACGCGATGATCTGCCCCAACATGAAGCTCACCTCCCTGGAGGACGTGCTCGAGGCCCTGGAGACCCTGGAGAACGTGGTCACCGTGCCCGAGCCGGTCCGGGCCCGGGCCGTCACGGCCCTGGAGCGGATGCTCGCCGCGGGCCGGGACTGAAGCGGCCCGCCCCCTGCCGGTGCCGGCCGCAGCCCCCATGGAATCCGTCCTTCGCGCCCCCTCCCGGGGCCCGGGCCTTTCGGCGTTGATCCAGGCCCTGCTCGGGTCGGACCAGCCGGTCCGGGCCCAGGGGCTGCGCGGGTCCAGCCGCGCCTTCGTGCTCGCGCGCCTGCTGCGGGAGTTCCCTCGAACCTACCTGGTCCTGACCCCCACCCTGTCCGAGGCCCGGCGCCTGGCCGCGGAGGTGCGGTTCTTCCTCGGCGAGGCGGACGACCCAGAGCACCCGGGTGCGGAGCGGGTCACCCTGCTTCCCGCCTGGGAGACCTCGCCGTTCGACGCGATCCCCCCCCTGCCCGAGGTGTCGGCCCGGAGGATCGCGGCCCTGGCGAGGCTCGAGCGGGGAGGGCCGCTGATCGCCGTGGCGCCGGTGACCGCCGCGCTCCAGCGCACCCTCCCGCCGGGGGTGCTCCGGCAGGCCACCCGGACGGTGGAGGTGGGCGGGGAGCTGGCCCGGGACGGGTTCGTCGAGCACCTGGTCGCGGCCGGATACCACCGGGTCGGGCAGGTGTCGGAGCGCGGCGAGGTGAGCGTCCGGGGCGGCATCGTGGACCTGTTCCCCCCGTTCTACCCCCGCCCGGTTCGGATCGAGCTCTTCGGCGACGAGGTGGAGTCGATCCGCTCCTTCGACCCTGAGACCCAGCGGTCGGTGGGCCGGATGGAGCGGGTGGTCGTGCTCCCCGCCCGGGAGGCCCTGGCCGGCCCGTCGTCACTCGACGAGGCGGCACGCCGGCTGCGGGCCCGCTGCCGGGAGCTGGGGCTGTCGCGGGCCGAGACCGCCGAGGCCCTGGAGGCGTTCCGCACCCAGGCCGGGGGCGTGCTCCGGGAGGTGTTCTTCGCCTACCTCTACGAGCGGGCCGCCGCCCTGTGGGAGTACCTGCCGACGGACGCCGTCCTCGTCCGGGAGGGAGCGGCCCAGGTGGCCGTTCGGGCCCGGGACGCCTTGGAGGACGCGGAGACGGCCCACCGCCGGGCCGCGGAGACGGGCCGGCCCGTGCCCCGGGTGGGCGACGTGTTCGTGGGGCCGGAGGAGTGGGAGGCGTTCTCGGCCTCGGGCACCCGGCTCGACCTGGAGGAGCTCGAGGTGGAGGGGGCCGGGGGCCGGGCGGTGCCGTTTCGCACCCGCTCCAACGACGGCCTGGTGTCGGAGCTGCGGCGTCGCCGGGGGGAGCACCTGCTGGAGCCCCTGGTGGAGGCCGTGGCCGAGGCCCGGGGCAAGGGGCAGGCGGTGTGGCTCGTGGCCCGCACCCGGGGCTCGGCCCAGCGGCTCGCGGATCTGCTCGGGGGGTACGATGTGCTCGTGGGCGAGCCTGAGCCGTTTCCGGCCGAGCCCCAACCGGACGGCGGCGTGCACCTGGCCGTGGGCGAGCTGGAGCGGGGGTTTCGGTTCCCGGCCAAGGGGCTGTGGCTCGTCACCGACACCGAGATCCTGGGCGAGAAGGTGCGCCGGCGCCCGCCCCGGCGCCGGGAGTTCCGCTCGACCCTGGCCGACCTGCGGCCGGGCGACCCGGTGGTGCACGTGGACTTCGGCGTGGGGCTCTACCGGGGGCTGGTCCACCTGGAGGCGGGCGGGGAGGAGGGCGACTACCTCCACCTGGAGTACGCGGGCGGGGACCGGCTCTACCTCCCGGTGACCCGCATCGGGCTGGTCCAGCGCTACAGCGCGCCGGGGGAGGGGGCGATTCGGCTGGACAAGCTGGGCGGCACCGCCTGGCAGAAGGCCCGGGCCAAGGCCCAGGAGGGGATCGAGAGGGTCGCCCACGAGCTCCTGGAGATCTACGCCCGCAGGCAGTTGGCCGAGCGGCCGCCGTACGCCCCCCCGGACCTGGCCTACCGGGAGTTCGAGTCCACCTTCCCCTACGAGGAGACCCCGGACCAGCAGGCCGCCATCGACGCGGTGATGGCCGACCTGTCGGGGCCCCGGCCCATGGACCGGCTGGTGTGCGGTGACGTGGGGTACGGGAAGACCGAGGTGGCGATCCGGGCCGCGTTCCGCGCCGTGCACGACGGCCGCCAGGTGGCGATCCTCGTGCCCACCACCGTGCTGGCGGCCCAGCACTTCCAGACGTTTCGCCGGCGGTTCGAGGGGCATCCCTTCACCGTGGCCATGCTGAGCCGGTTCGTGTCGCCGGCCGAGCAGAAGAAGGTGCTCCAGGGCCTGGAGCAGGGGTCGGTGGACATCGTGGTGGGAACCCACCGGCTCCTGCAGCGGGACGTGCGGTTCCGCAGCCTGGGGCTCGTGGTGGTGGACGAGGAGCACCGGTTCGGGGTGGCCCAGAAGGAGCGGCTCAAGAAGCTGCGGGCCCGGGTGGACGTGCTCACCCTCACCGCCACCCCGATTCCCCGCACCCTGAACCTGTCCTTGTCCGGGGTGCGGGATCTGTCCGTGATCGAGACCCCCCCGGCCGACCGGTTGGCCGTGCGCACGGTGGTGGCCCGGGACGACGACGACCTGGTGCGCGAGGCGATCCGACGGGAGCTGGCCCGGGGCGGCCAGGTGTACTTCGTGCACAATCGGGTCCAGACCATCGCCGAGGTGGTCGAGCGGGTGCGGGAGCTCGTTCCCGAGGCTCGGGTGGGGCTGGGCCACGGTCAGATGAAGGAGGCCGAGCTCGAGCGGGCCATGGAGGCGTTCGTGGCCGGGCAGGTGGACGTGTTCGTGTGCACGGCCATCGTGGAGTCGGGCCTTGACATTCCCCGGGCGAACACCATCATCATCGACCGGGCTGACCGGTTCGGGCTGGCGGATCTGTACCAGCTTCGGGGCCGGGTGGGCCGCTCGAACCTGCGGGCCTACTGCTACCTGCTCGTTCCGGCCGAGGCCGAGCTCACCCCGGAGGCCCGCAAGCGGCTCCAGGTGCTCCAGGAGTTCAGCGAGCTGGGGGCCGGGTTCCGGGTGGCCACCCACGACCTGGAGATCCGCGGGGCCGGCGAGATGCTGGGCAAGGCCCAGTCGGGTCACATCGCGGCGATCGGGTTCGAGCTGTACTCCGAGCTCCTGGACCAGGCGGTGCGGCGGCTGAAGGGCGAGCCGGCCGAGCGGCCTCCGGAGCCCGAGATCCGGCTCAAGGTCCCGGCCCACTTCCCCGCGGACTACGTGCCGGATGCGGCCCAGCGCCTGGAGCTGTACGAGCGGCTGACCCGGGTGCGGGGCCCCGACGAGATCGACGACCTGCGCTACGAGATCGTCGACCGTTTCGGTCCGGTGCCCTTGCCGGTGGACCACCTGCTCGAGATCATGAAGTTGCGCCTGGGCCTGCTGGCGCTCCGGGCCGTTTCGTTGGATTATACGGGTGCCAACCTGGTGGTGGCGTTCGACGAGCGGCCCGCGGTGGACCCGGACCGGATCGTGGGGCTGGTCCAGCAGGATCCCCGCGCATACCGGATCACGCCGGACAACCGGGTGGTCCACGCGGTGGGCCACGTGAGCGGCCCGGCGGTCATCGCCAAGGCCCGGGAGTTCCTGGAGCGGCTGGGCGCTCCGCTGTGATGCCGAGTTCCATTCAGGCAGAGAGCCCTCGGGGGGCTGGGCAAGGGGGCTGCCTCCGGCCGGGCGCGAAGCCGAGCATTGGGATTCGCCGCGCAGGCACGGGGCAGAAGCTCTGCTTCCAGACAACTCGGTGGAATCCAAGCCATTTCGCGGTCCGAGCGTCAGAGGCGCTGCGCGGCGAGCTAAGGGGCCGCGCCCGGCGCTCCGGCAGACCCCTTGCCCAGCCGGTTCAGGGGTCCTGTAGCTTTGAACGCAACTTGGTATGACCCGGCACCGGCAGGGCGCCCGACCCCATCCACCCCGCGTCCCCTGACGACGAACGATCCGGCTATATGAGGAGGTGTCACGTGCCGATTCTCAGAACCGTCTGGACCGCTCTCGCGGTGCTCCTGTTGCTGGCCCAGGCCGCGGGCGCCGTGGTGATCGACGGCGTGGCGGCCGTGGTCAACGGAAGGGTGATCACCCAGAGCGAGGTGGCCGAGGCGGCCGCCTTCAAGGAGCGCACCGGCGAGGCCCGGGGCGAGGAGGCCCGCAAGCGGGCCCTGGACTCCCTGATCGAGAAGGCTCTGGTCGAGGCCGAGGCCGAGCGCCTGGGGGTCCGGGTGACGGACGACGAGGTGGAGAAGGCCATCTGCGAGATCTGCGACCGCAACGGCATCGAGCGCGAGAAGCTGCCCGAGGTGCTCAAGGCCCAGGGCGTGGACTTTGATGCCTACGTCCGGGAAATCCGGTCCCAGATCCAGCGGATGAAGCTGGCGGGCCGGGTGCTCCGGGCCAAGCTGGACGTGAGCGACGAGTCCCTGCGCGAGTACTACCTGAAGAACGTGGCCCGGTTCCGGGAGCCGGACATGGTGCGGCTGCGGCACCTGCAGGCCCGTACCCGGGAGGAGGCCGAGGCCGCCCGGGCCCGGGTGCTCGCCGGCGAGGCGTTCGAGGACGTGGCCCGGGCGGTGTCGACGGGGCCGGCGGCCGCGTCGGGCGGGGACATGGGGTTCGTGCCGGTGGACAGCCTGGCCGGTCCGGTGCGTCGGGCCGTGGACTCGGTGGAGCCCGGGGGGGTCACCCAGGTGCTCGAGATGCGGGGCGGCTACCACCTGTTCTACGTGGTCGAGAGGAAGAAGGGCCGGGTGCCGGCGTTCGAGGAGGTGCGCGACCGGATCCGGGAGGGGTACTTCCAGGACCGGGAGCAGGAGCTGTACCGCACCTGGATCCAGTCCCTGCGGGAGAAGGCCCGGATCGAGGTGAAGCGGCGAGGGGGGTGAAGGGTGGGGTCATGGACAGCGGGGGGGCATGGGGTCTACCTCCGGCTGGGCGCGAAGCCGAGCGTTGAGATTCGCCGCGCAGGCACAAGACACGGGAGTTGGTTCCATCCCGGTTGCGTGCCACGGGTACCCTTTCGCGGTCCGGACGCCGGAGGCGCTGCGCGGCGAGCTGAGGGGCCGCGCCCGGCTCTCCGGCAGACCCCATGCCCCCCGAAGCTTTAACGAAGTCAGGGGAGCCGCCTTACCCCTGTGGGGATTCATGACCTTTCGACCAGCGACCAGGGACCGACGGCCGTTGACCGTTGACCGAAGTGCCGGGAACGAAATGCCATGGCCGGAGACGTTCGGATCGCCGTGACCTGCGGCGAGCCCGCAGGGATCGGGGCCGAGGTGGCGTTGAAGGCCCTGGCCCAGGGGGCCTCGGGCGCCGATGCCGTGCTCGTGGGGCCCGCTGAGGTGTGGGCGGCGGCCGGGACCGTGGCCGGGGTGGACCCCGGCCGGTGGCCGTGCCATCCGGTGGAGATGCCGGCCGAGCCGGACTGGGGCTGGGGCCGGCCCACGCTCCGGTCGGCCCAGGTGGCCGTCCGGGCCGTGGAGGCCGCCGTGGATCTGGCCCGGGCCGGCCGGGTGGACGCGGTGGTGACGGCTCCCCTGACCAAGGAGGGTCTGCGGGCGGCCGGCCGCCCCTACCCCGGTCACACCGAGCTCCTGCAGGCGCTGTGTGGGGGCGAAGCCCTCATGATGCTGGCCGGGCCCAGGCTGCGGGTGGTGCTGGTGACCACCCACCTGCCCCTGTGCCGCGTGCCGCCCGCCGTCACCCGGACCGCGGTCCTGCGCGCCGTCCGGGGCGCCCACCAGGGGCTGCGGCGCGATCTCGGCATCCCGGCCCCCCGCATCGGGGTGGCGGCCCTGAACCCCCACGCGGGCGAGGGAGGGGTGCTGGGCGAGGAGGAGGGGCGGGAGATCGCTCCGGCCGTAGAGCAGGCCCGGGCCGAAGGGATCGGGGCCGAGGGGCCGGTGCCGGCGGACGTCCTGTTCCATCGGGCCGCGGCCGGGGCGTTCGACGTGGTGGTGGCCATGTACCACGACCAGGGGCTCGGGCCGCTTAAGCTGCTCCACTTCGACGAGGCCGTGAACGTCACCCTGGGCCTCCCCATCGTGCGCACCAGCCCGGACCACGGAACCGCGTTCGACATCGCCGGCACGGGCCGGGCGAGCCCCACGAGCTTCCGGGCGGCCCTGCGCACGGCCGCCGAGATCGCGCGGCGAAGACGTGGGTAGAAACCACGGAGGAGGAGTGGGTGGTTCCAACCAAGGGCGGATGAGATGCAGATTCGGTTCGGCACCGACGGCTGGCGGGGGGTGATCGCCCGGGACTTCACGTTCGACAACGTGAGGCGGGTGGCCGCGGCCGTGGCCGGGTTCTTGGAGGAGACCGGGCGGGCGGGCCAAGGGGTGGCCGTGGGGTTCGACCGCCGGTTCCTCTCCCGGGAGTTCGCGGCCGAGGCCGCGGGCGTGCTCGCGGCCCGGGGCATCCGGGTGTGGGTGGCTGCCGAGCCGGTCCCCACGCCGGTGGTGTCGTGGGCCGTGCGGCGGCTGGGCCTGGGGGGTGGCGTGGTGATCACGGCGAGCCACAACCCCCCCGAGTGGAACGGGGTGAAGTTCAAGGAGCACCTGGGGTGCGCCGCCCGGACCGCCACCAGCGCCCGGCTCGAGGAGCTGCTGGCCGGGGTCCCGGAAACGGTCGCCTGTCTGGGGCCGACCGAGGCCCGTCGTCGGGGGCTGTGGGCCGCCCTGGACGTGTGGGACGAGTACCGCCAGGCCCTCTGGGAGTTCGTGGACCGGGATCGGATCCGGCGGGCCGGGCTGGCCGTGGGGGTGGACGCCATGCACGGGTGCGCCGCGCCGTGGCTCCTGCGGCTGCTCGACGAAGCCGGCTGCCGGGTGGAGGCCCTGCGGGCCGACGACAACCCGGGGTTCGGCGGCGTGCCCCCCGAGCCCCTGGAGGAGCACCTGGCCGGGCTGGCGGCCCGGGTCCGGGAGGCCGGACTGGCCGTGGGGCTGGCCAACGACGGCGACGCCGACCGGATCGGAGCGGTGGACGAGCGGGGCCATTACTTCTCGACTCAGCGGATCTTCGCCGTGATCCTCCACCATCTGCTGGAGACCAAGGGCCTCCGGGGCCGGGTGGTCCGCTCCGCCTCGGGCACGGTCATGGCCGACCTGATGGCCCGGCGGCGGGGGCTCGGCGTGGTGGAGACCCCCATCGGGTTCAAGTTCATCGGCGAGGTGTTGCTGGAGCCCGGTACCCTGATCGGGGGGGAGGAGAGCGGGGGGATCGGCATCCCCGCGTTCGGGCCGGAACGGGACGGCCTGCTGAACGCCCTCCTCCTGGTGGAGATCGTGGCGGGCCGGGGTCACGGGATCCGAAGGGCCCTGGACGAGGTGTTCCGGGACACCGGGTACTTCGCCTACCGGCGGGTGGACCTGCCCCTCGCTCCGGGCCGGGCGCCCGCGGTGCGCGCGAACTTGGAGGCGTTGGCCAAGCCGGCGGACCTGGCCGGCCGGCGCGTGCTTCGGGTGTCCCGCACCGACGGGCTCCGGTTCGAGCGCGAGGACGACTCGTGGCTCCTCGTCCGGCCCTCTGGAACCGAGCCGAAACTCCGGCTCTATGCCGAGGCCCGGAGCCGGGAGGACGTGACCGCTCTCCTCGAGGCCGGCCGCCGTCTCGTGGAGGGGGTCCTGGAGAGCGCCCCCCCTGCGCCGGCGCCCTCCGGCCCATGAGCGCCGTGGCTGGGCTCGGTTTCATCGGCTGGAAGGCTGGAAAGCTGGAAGGCCAAAAGCCTCCGGCATCAACAGTTCCTGAGTCTGTGGTTCCTGGTCTCTGGTTTCTAGTCTCTAGTCTCCCGCCTCGCGGCCTGCCGGAGCTGACATCCGAATTCTGACCTCTGACCCCTGACATGGACACCATCCGCATCCGTGGCGCCCGCCAGCACAACCTGAAGAACCTGCACCTGGAGCTTCCCCGGGGGCGGTTCGTGGTGATCACCGGCCCCTCCGGCTCGGGCAAGTCGAGCCTGGCCTTCGACACCCTGTACGCCGAGGGCCAGCGCCGGTACGTGGAGAGCCTTTCCGCCTACGCCCGGCAGTTCCTGGAGCAGATGGAGAAGCCCGACGTGGACTCCATCGAGGGGCTGTCGCCGGCGATCTCCATCGAGCAGAAGACCACCAGCCGCAACCCCCGGTCCACGGTGGGCACGGTGACCGAGGTCTACGACTACCTGCGGGTGCTCTACGCCCGGGTGGGGGTGCCCCACTGCCCGTCCTGCGGCCGGGAGGTGGCCAGCCAGACCGTGACCCAGATGGTGGACCGGGTGCTGGCGCTGGGCGAGGGCACCCGGGTGGAGGTGCTGTCGCCCGTGGTGCGGGGCCGAAAGGGGGAGCACCGGGCCCTGTTGGACGAGCTGCGGAAGGCCGGGTTCCTGCGGGTCCGGGTGGACGGGGAGCTCCGGGACCTGGAGGAGGAGATCGTCCTCGAAAAGAACCGCAACCACACCCTCGAGGTGGTGGTGGACCGGATCGTGGTGAAGCCCGGGGCCCGCAGCCGGTTGGCCGAGGCCCTGGAGCTGGCCCTGGCCCGGGCCGATGGCGTGGCCGTGGTGGAGACCCGGCCCCGGCAGGGGCCGTCCGAGCGGTACTGGTTCTCCGAGCGGTTCGCCTGCCCCGACTGCGGGGTGTCGCTGCCCGAGCTGAGCCCCCGCTCGTTCTCGTTCAACTCCCCCCACGGGGCGTGCCCCCGGTGCGACGGGCTGGGCTCGCGGCTCACCGTGGTGCCGGAGCGGGTGGTGCCCGATCCCACCAAGACCCTCTCGCAGGGCGCGGTGGCCCCCTGGTCGGGCCGCAACGGAGCCTTCTTCCGCCAGATGCTCCGGGCCCTCCAAGACCACCTCGGCCTCGACCTGGACACCCCGTGGAAGGATCTGCCCGAGCCGGTCCGCCGGGCGGTGCTGTGGGGCACCGGGGACCAGGCCGTGGACTTCCGGTTCGAGGGCAAGGACTCCACCTATCGGTTCCGCAAGCCGTTCGAGGGGGTGATCCCCAGGCTCGAGCGCCGCGTGCGCGAGGCCAAGGACGAAGGCGACCTGGAGGACCTGGCCGAGTTCCTGGAGGTGCGGCCGTGCCCGGCCTGCGACGGCGCGCGGCTGCGGCCCGAGAGCCGGGCGGTGACCGTGGGCGGCCGGGGCATCCACCAGGTGTGCGGCCTGAGCGTGGAGGACGCCACCGCCTTTTTCGAGAACCTTCATCTGCCGGACCGGGAGGCCTCGATCGCCGAGCGGATCCTCAAGGAGATCCGGGAGCGGCTCCGGTTCCTACAGGACGTGGGCCTGGGCTACCTCACCCTGGACCGGCCGGCCACCACCCTGTCGGGGGGCGAGAGCCAGCGGATCCGGCTGGCCACCCAGGTGGGCTCGCGGCTCACCGGGGTGCTCTACATCCTGGACGAGCCCACGATCGGGCTCCACCCCCGGGACAACGCCCGGCTCCTGGCCACCCTGGTGGAGCTGCGGGACCTGGGCAACACGGTGATCGTGGTGGAGCACGACGAGGACACGATCCGGGCCGCGGACCACGTGGTGGACATGGGGCCGGGTGCCGGCGAGCAGGGCGGCCAGGTGGTGGCCCAGGGCACGCCGGACGAGATCGCGGCCCACCCCGCCAGCCTGACCGGAGCGTACCTGTCGGGCCGAAGGCGGATCCCCGTGCCGGCCCGGCGCAGGCAGGGGCTCGGGGTGCTCCGGGTGCGGGGCGCGCGGGGCAACAACCTCAAGGGGATCGACGTGGAGATCCCCCTGGGCACCTTCACCTGCGTGACCGGGGTGTCCGGTTCGGGCAAGTCCACCCTGGTGGTGGACACCCTCTACCCGACCCTGGCCGCGGCCCTGCACGGCGCGAAGATCCGGCCGCTGGCCCACGACGCCGTCGAGGGGATGGAGAGCATCGACAAGGTGGTGGACGTGGACCAGTCGCCGATCGGGCGCACCCCGCGCTCGAACCCGGCCACCTACACCGGCGTGTTCACGCCCATCCGGGACCTGTTCGCCCAGCTGCCCGAGGCCCAGGTGCGCGGGTACGGCAAGGGGAGGTTCTCGTTCAACGTGAAGGGGGGGCGCTGCGAGGCGTGCAAGGGCGACGGTCTGCTGAAGATCGAGATGCACTTCCTGCCCGACGTGTACGTCACCTGCGAGGAGTGCGCCGGGCGGCGGTACAACCGCGAGACCTTGGAGGTGCGATACAAGGGCGCCTCGATCGCGGACGTGCTGGAGATGACCGTGAGCCAGGCCCGCGATCTGTTCCGCAACGTGCCGTCGATCCGGGAGAAGCTCCAGACCCTCGAGGACGTGGGGCTGGGCTACATCCGTCTGGGGCAGTCGTCCACCACCTTGTCCGGGGGGGAGGCCCAGCGGGTCAAGCTGGCCAAGGAGCTGTCGCGCCGGGCCACCGGCCGCACCCTGTACATCCTGGACGAGCCCACGACCGGCCTTCACTTCGAGGACGTGCGCAAGCTGCTGGAGGTGCTCCATCGGCTGGTGGACCAGGGCAACACCGTGCTCGTGATCGAGCACAACCTGGACGTGGTGAAGACCGCGGACCACGTGATCGACCTCGGCCCTGAGGGCGGAGACGCCGGGGGCGAGGTGGTGGCCCGGGGCACCCCCGAGGAGGTGGCGGCCCGCCCCGGCTCCCACACGGGCCAGGCCCTGGCCCGCATTATTGGCCAGGCGGATACATAGGCGCTATCGCCCCCTGATCGGCGGGGCAAGGGGCCTGCCTCCGGCCGGGCGCGAAGCCGGGCATGCGATTCGCCGCGCAGGCACGGGACCGAAGAGCGGGTTTCCTGACAACTCGGTGGAATCCGAACCCTTTCGCGGTCCGAGCGTCAGAGGCGCTGCGCGGCGAGCTAAGGGGCCGCGCCCGGCTCTCCGCCAGGCCCCTTGCCCCCGAAGCTTTGGCGATGGCAGGGACCTGCCCCACTCCCTCGGGGATTCGTGGCCTTTCGACCAGCGACCAGCCACCGACGACCGTCGACCGAAGCTGAGGGGGCAGCACGCCCCGAGACGGCGTGCAATCGGCGGTTGCAGCAGAAGGCTTCATGAATCGTGCGGGCTAACCCGGTTCCTGGGAGATTCCCGTTGACCTGAGGGGCGCGCGCCTGCTACTTTCGCGCGCCTCAAATTCTGTTTCTCCGTGTCAACAGAAAGGAGGCCCCCATGTGGAATCGTCTCGCGGCCGCTGTTCTGACCCTGGCCCTGGCCGTGCCGTCGTTCGCCGGAACCGTCAAGATCGGGCTGATGGCGCCGTTGACCGGCGCGTGGGCCAGCGAGGGCCAGGAGATGAAGCAGATCGTCGAGCTCCTGGCCGACGAGGTGAACGCCAAGGGCGGGGTGCTGGGTCAGGAGGTGGAGGTGATCGTGGAGGACGACGGCGGGGACCCCCGCACCGCGTCCCTGGCCGCCCAGCGGCTGTCCACCCAGGGCGTGGTGGCCGTGATCGGCACCTACGGCTCGTCGGTCACCGAGGCGAGCCAGGGCATCTATGACGAGGCCGAGATCCTGCAGGTGGCCAACGGCTCCACCGCGGTGCGGCTGACCGAGAAGGGGCTCAAGCTGTTCTTTCGCACCTGCCCCCGGGACGACGAGCAGGGACGGGTGGCCGCCCAGACCATCCAGAAGCTGGGGTTCAACAAGGTGGCCGTGCTCCACGACAACACCAGCTACGCCAAGGGGTTGGCCGAGGAGGCCAAGGGTCTTCTCGAGAAGGCCGGGGTGGAGATCGTGTTCTTCGACGCCCTGACCCCGGGCGAGCAGGACTACACCACGATCCTTACCAAGCTCAAGGCCGCCGGCCCCGAGGCCGTGCTCTTCACCGGGTACTACCCCGAGGCGGGGCTCCTGCTGCGGCAGAAGAAGGAGATGGGCTGGGAGGTGCCGTTCATCGGCGGCGACGCCACGAACAACCCCGACCTGGTGAAGATCGCCGGCAAGCAGGCCGCGGCCGGCTTCTACTTCCTGAGCCCGCCGGTGCCCAGCGACCTGCCGTACGAGCGGGCCAAGGCGTTCCTGGCCGCCTACCGGAAGAAGTACGGCAGCGCCCCGGGCTCGATCTGGGCCGTGTTGGCGGGTGACGGCTTCCTCACGGTGACCACCGCCATCGAGGCCGCCGGCAGCACCGACCCAGTCAAGCTGGCCGAGTACCTCCACGGCGGCAAGCCGTTCTCCGGCCTGACCGGCGAGATCGCGTTCAACGCCAAGGGCGACCGGGTGGGCGAGGTGTACAAGGTCTACCGGGTCGACGCGGACGGGAGGTTCGTGCTGCAGAAGTAAGGGCGGGAAGGCTGGAAAGCCAGAAAGCTAGGAAGCTAGGAAGCTGGAAGGCTTGCTGGTGGGCCTTCGGGTCGGGTCGCGACGTGGAGTCGCTCCCTCTGCCGGGGCCAGAACTCAGAGGACAGCGGACAGGGCATGGGTCCTGTCCGCTGACTTGTACGCCCCAGTAACCTCGGTCTACGGTCTGGGGCCTTCGGCCGTATCAGGGGTCAGAGGACAGAGGTCAGTGGACAGGTCTGGTCCCACGACGCCGCTGTGGCCACAGTGCCTTTGCCTTTTTCTGGCTTCTGTCCGCTGAAATCTGGCTCCTGAACCCCATGCCCCGCACGCACCGCTCGGATCGAGACGCACACAAAGTCTGTACCCCGCAAACAGGCCGCCTCGCGGCCTACCGAAGCTGACATGGAACAGTTCTTTCAACAACTCACCAACGGGCTCGCGGTGGGCGGCATCTACGCCCTGATCGCGCTCGGGTACACCATGGTCTACGGTGTGCTCAAGCTGATCAACTTCGCCCACGGCGACCTGTTCACCCTGGGAGCCTACCTGGGGCTGACCCTGATCACCTCCCTGGCCCTCCACGACCGGGTGGGCGTGGCCCTGGGGGTGCTCGTGCTGGTGCTCATGGTCATGGGCCTGGTGGCCGTGGTCGGGGGGCTCTTGGAGCGCACGGCGTACCGGCCGCTTCGGGAGTCGCCGCGCCTGTCGGCCGTGGTCAGCGCCCTGGGCGCCTCGATCTTCCTGCAGAACGCCATCATGCTGATCTACGGGGCCCGCCTCCGGGTCTACCCTCAGGACATCCTGCCGCGCACGACCGTCCACCTGTTCGGGGTGGGCGTGCCGCTCATGCGGATCCTGATTTTCTCGGCGTCGGTGGTGCTGATGGCCGTGCTGTACCTCTGGATCCACAAGACCCGCATGGGCACGGCGATCCGGGCGGCGGCCATCGACCAGGGCGCGGCGCGGCTCATGGGGATCGACGTGGACCGGGTGATCCTGCTGGTGTTTCTGGTGGGCCCGGCCCTGGGGGGGGCGGCCGGCGTGATGGTGGGCCTGTACTACGGCCAGATCAGCTTCACCATGGGGTGGCTCTACGGCCTGAAGGCGTTTACGGCCGCCATCCTCGGGGGCATCGGGAACATCCCGGGCGCCATGCTGGGGGGGTTGCTGCTGGGCGTGATCGAGGCGTTGGGCGCGGCCTACGTGTCGCTGGCCTGGAAGGACGCGATCGCGTTCCTGGTCCTCATTCTCATCCTGATCGTCCGGCCCACCGGGATCCTGGGTGAGCGGGTGGCGGAAAAGGTGTGATGACGCGGCGCACGAAGATCGGGGTCGCGGTGGCCGTGGCCGGGCTGGCGGCGGCGCCGGCCGTGCTGAACCCCTACTGGGTGGACGTCCTGAACAGCGTGGGGCTGTACGGGCTGCTGGCCCTGAGCCTCAACGTGATCCTGGGCGACGCGGGCATGTACAACATGGGCCACGCCGCGTTCTACGCCGTGGGCGCCTATGCCACCGCCATCCTGAACACCCGCTACGGCATCCCCGTGCTGTGGACCCTGCCCCTGGCCGGGCTGGCGGCCGGGGCGTTCGCCGCGGTGGTGGCCCGCCCGGTCATCCACCTCCGGGGGGACTACCTCCTGATCGTCACGGTGGGGGTGGGCGAGATCCTGCGGATCGCCCTGGTCAACGACGTGTTCGGGCTCACCGGCGGGCCCAACGGCATCTTCGGCATCGCGCGGCCCTTCGTGTTCGGGCTGAAGATCCGCAAGCCCCATCAGTTCTACTACCTGATCTGGGCGTTCGTGGCCCTCACCGTGTTCGTGTTCCACCGGCTCCAGCACTCCCGCTTCGGCCGGGCCCTCAACTACCTGCGGGACGATCCGGTGGCGGCCGAGGGCAGCGGCATCCCCACGGGCCGGTACCGGCTGCTGGCGTTCGTGGTGGGGGCGGCGTGGGCCGGCATGGCCGGAACCCTCTACGCCACCAAGATGACGATCATCTCGCCCCAGTCGTTCAGCTTCTGGGAGTCGGTGGTGGTGTTCATGATCGTGATCCTGGGGGGGGCGGGCAACATGGCGGGGGTGCTTCTGGGGGCGTTCCTGATCGTGGGGCTGCCCGAGGTGTTCAGGGGATTCGCGAGCGCACGACTGCTCGTGTTCGGGCTCGTGATGATGGTCATGATGGTGGTGCGGACCCAGGGGCTCCTGCCGCCGAGGCCGCGTCGGTTCCGGCTGCCGGACGCGTCGGGCTGAAGGGAGGCCGGGGAGATGGCGCTGCTGGAGCTCGAGGCCGTCACCAAGACTTTCGGCGGGCTCACGGCCGTGGACGCGGTGTCGTTCGGGGTGGACGAGGGCACCATCGTGGGGCTGATCGGCCCGAACGGGGCCGGCAAGACCACGGTGTTCAACCTGATCACGGGCAACTACCGGCCGGACGCCGGCCGCGTCCGGTTCGCGGGCCGCGATATCACGGGCCGGCCCACCCACCGGATCGTGGCCCAGGGCATCGCACGCACGTTCCAGACGATCCGCCTGTTCCACCGGATGACCGTGCTGGAGAACGTGCTGGCCGGCCGGCACTGCCGCATGCGCTCCGGCATCCTCTCCGCGGTCCTGCGGACCCGGTCGGAGCGGCAGGAGGAGGGCCGGGCCGTGGCCGACGCCATGGCGGCCCTTCGGTTCGTGGGGCTGGCCGACCGGGCCGAGGACCTGGCCGGCAACCTGTCGTACGGGAACCAGCGGCTCCTGGAGATCGCCCGGGCCTTGGCGACCGAGCCGCGGTTGATCGTGCTCGACGAGCCGGCCGGGGGCATGAACGAGCAGGAGACCCTGGCGCTGCTGGAGCTCATCCGCCAGATCCGGGAGCGGGGCGTGACCGTGCTTCTGATCGAGCACGACATGGGGCTGGTGATGGAGGCGTG